>JASFTA010000139.1:0-5364 GCA_050114115.1 Desulfobacterales bacterium
GCGTTCGCGCTCGTTTGAAATCCTTGCGGTTGCCTGATGAGGCCTATGGTTTCAAAATCGCTCCGGCTTGTTGAAATCGACCGTCGCGAAAAAATCGATTTAGATCCGGCCACAAGGCGGGCGTCTGAGCCAGATCTACTTTTTATAGGATGGACACCCATAAGCAATGGGTCGTGTCTGCATCGGCGGGTCGCCCACCGGGAGGGAGCCGGCTAGCGGCGGGCCTTAAAAAAATCCAGGACAAATGAGATATGGCGGCGCATCGCCTCGAACGCCTGCTCGGGCCGATGTGCGCCGATGGCCCGCGAAATCGCGGTGTGCTGTTTAAGGATTTCCTCGATGTTCTTCGGGTCTTCATACAGGTGGGCCAAATTCTCCTTGACGCCCACAAACAGAAAATCATAGAACTGGCGCATCAGCTGGACGTGAATCGGGTTCTGGGTGGCATAGGCAATCGCCATGTGGAAGGCCACATCCGCTTCGGTGCCCAACCGCCCTGAGGCGACCTCCTCTTTCATTTCGGTGATGCTTTTCTCCAGGAAACGAAGATCTTTCTCCACGGCGCGCTTGGCTGCCAAATAGGCCGCGTTGCACTCCATGCCCATTCGGAATTCGAGCAAATCCTGCAGGGAGGCTTCGTAGGGTTGCATGGCCACTTCGAGTGGATTGCGGGGACGTTTTTCAGGCTTTTTGACAAAGGTTCCCTGCCCCTGTTTTTGTTCGAGAAGCCCCATGACCACGAGCTTGTTGATGGCATTGCGGACCGAGGTGCGGCTTACCCCCAGCGCTTCGGCCAACTCCCGCTCCGGCATGAGCTGCTCGCCGGGCTTGAATTCCTCCCGGAAGATCAGCTCCCGAAGTTGGTCGAAAACCTGATCGGAGATTTTCTTGGGCTTAATGGGTTGCAGAGGTATTTTCATGTATGCTCATCGACTTATCATTGTATCGCCGCCGTGGGCAGATGTATAGCAGTAGAGGAACAGGCAAAATTCCATGTATTGGTATTACCAATAATCCTAATCGCTCTGAATGTCAATCTTGCTTCAAAATTTATAAATTTTATAGCTATATCAAGTTAATACAGCATTGGCCTTGGGTTTGGGGTATTGGCTTGACAGTTAGAAATGCCCATAATTAAAAAAGGTAAGACCTATCGGCATCCCTTCTCCAAGGCGAAGATTTTAAGCGGCTTCGGCGCGCTCGTGGGTGTTTCGTTCTTGGTCATCGACGGCTACCTGGCCAAAATCATGGCAATTGCTGTCTGGAACACCACGATCGCCCTGTTTCGATGGATCAGGGGATTGCCGGCGCGGGTTACCGCCTAGCCGACGCCCCCACCCGGTTGATAAAGACCCGCACCGACGAGGCGCTTTCCACGCCTCGGTTTGCTTCAATCTGCCCTGCGGCTTTTGACGTTGCGTGATAGCCTGGGCGAGATGTTCACAATGCGCCCTTATAGGAGGTTATTGTGTCCCTGGGCGCGGCCGCCCGCCGGATGCATTCGATCCTTCAACTTTAGCCGTAGGGCCTGCCATTAATCGGGACATACGCAGGCCAGTGACGGCTGGGTTAAACCGCTGCCCGAAGACAGGAGGATACAATGAGCAAGGTCAGTATCATCGGCGCCTACAACACCAAGTTCGGCGCCTTCGTTGAAAAAAATCGTGAAACCGGAGAGATTACGGATACCAAAAGCTACTACGAACTGCTGATCGAGGCAGGACAGGGGGCGATTACCAATGCCGGGCTCGAACCCGGGGAGATCGACGGCGTCTGGATCGGCTCCTGCTCGCCATCGCTGTTCGTCAATCAGGAGCACGTGGGGCCCCTGGGACTCGAAGTGGCGCCGGAGGCGCTGCGTTTTGTCCCCACCACCCGCACCGAGGGGGCCTGCGCCTCGTCATCGGTGGCGCTTTACAACGCGCTATGGGCCGTCGAGTCCGGACGTTTCCAACGGGTTCTGGTGATCGGTGTCGAGAAAATGAACCTGCTCGACACCAAGCACATGACCCACGCCCTGGCCTGCTCGTCCTACTGGCCCGAAGAGGGGGCGCAGGGGATGACCTTCCCGGGGTTGTTTGCCGAGTACGCCAAAGGCTATCAGGCGCACTACGCATACAGCGAAGACGAGATGGCGCGCATGTTCGCGGCCGTTTCGGCCCTGAGCTACCGCAACGGGCTTCTGAATCCCCTGGCCCATTTCGGCAAGGGCAGCCCCCCCGACAAATACGGACTGACCTCCATGGAGGCCATTTTGGCGCTGCCCGAAAGCGGCAAGGGTTGCAATCCGCTGATTGCCCCCCCGCTGCGGCTGCACGACTGTTCGCTGGTCACGGACGGGGCCGCTGCCCTGGTGCTGACGACGACGGCCGAGGCCAAAGCCGTCAGCTCGCAAGTGGTGGAGATTGCCGGGGCGGGCATGGCCACCGAACGCCTGGCCGAAAGCGTGCGGCCCAACATGCACGAACTGATGGCCGGCAAGATTGCCGTGAACCGTTCCTTCGAGGAGGCGGGGGTGGCCATCGGGGATATCGATTTTGCCGAGGTTCACGACTGTTTTTCGATCAACCAGTTGCTCACGACCGAGGCTTTAGGGCTGGCGGCGGACGGACGCGCCGGCTTCGAATACATTGACGGGCGGTTTACACCCGAAGACGACTGCCCGGTCAATCTCTCCGGCGGCCTCAAGGCCAAGGGCCATCCGGTGGGCGCCACGGGTGCCTCGATGCACGCGCTGGCCTACAAGCAGCTCGTCGGTGAGCCCATCGGCGCGGCGCCGGCCAAGGGGACCCCGGAAATCGGGGTTGTGTTCAATGTCGGGGGCTCGGCCGTGAGCAACTGTGTCACGACCCTGCGGCGGATCAAATAAGAATCCAGGCGCACGGGTTAGAATACAAAGATGGCAAGCGCCCACAGCCTCGGGGGCTTTGTTTCGGCCGTAAATCGTAAAAAGGGCATATTTTCCGTTTCAACCGCTTGACTTGCAAGGAGGCACCCATGATTGCAGATTCCCGCCGTCCCGAAACCCGCCGGACCCACCCGGTGCTTTCCGATTTGCCCCCGGGTCGCACACGCAAGAACAAGGTCGTCAGCGCCGAGGAGGCTGTTCAGATCATCCGCGACGGCGACACGGTCGCCACCGGGGGGTTCGTGGGGACCGGCTTTCCCGAGTACGTGGCCATCGCGCTTGAAAAGTATTTCGAAGAAACCGGCCGGCCCCAGGGACTGACCCTGATGTATGCCGCCGGACAGGGCGATGGCCAAAACCGCGGCCTCAACCACCTGGGCCTGGAAGGCCTTGTGACCCGGGTAATCGGCGGTCACTGGGGCCTGGTGCCCAAACTCCAGAAATTGGCGATCGACAATAAAATTGAAGCCTACAATCTCCCCCAGGGCGTCATCTCCCACATGTTTCGCGACATCGCGGCCGGTAAGCCGCGCACGATCACCTCGGTGGGCCTGGGCACTTTCGTCGATCCCGTAAACGGCGGGGGTAAAATCAACGCCCGCACCACCAGCGACATCGTTGAGCGGATCCAGTTCGACGGCCAGGATTATCTGGCCTACAAGACCATGCCCGTCAACGTCGCGATCCTGCGCGGCACGACCGCCGACACCGACGGCAACATCACGATGGAAAAGGAAGCCCTGACCCTGGAGGCCCTGGCCATTGCCACCGCCGCCCGCAACTCCGGCGGATTCGTGATCGTCCAGGTCGAACGAGTCGCCGAGCCGGGCACGCTTAACGCCCGGCAGGTCAAGATCCCCGGCATCATGGTGGATTGCGTCGTGGTCTCCCCTGCCGAGCACCACTGGCAGACCTTTGGCGTCCAGTACGATCCCTCCTACAGCGGCGAAATCAAGGTTCCGGTGCAGTCCCTGCCGCCCATGGCCATGAGCGACCGCAAGATCATCGCCCGGCGGGCGGCCTTCGAGCTGGTGCCCAACAGCGTGGTCAATCTGGGCATCGGGATGCCGGAAGGGGTCTCCAACGTGGCCAACGAGGAGAAAATTATCGACTATCTCACCCTCACGGCGGAGCCTGGCGTCATTGGCGGCCTGCCGGCCGGAGGGCTCAACTTTGGGGCCGCGACCAATACGGAGGCCTTGATCGATCAGCCCTCCCAGTTTGATTTTTATGATGGGGGCGGCCTTGACCTGGCCTTCCTCGGTCTGGCCCAGGCTGACGCCGCCGGCAATCTCAACGTGAGCAAGTTCGGCCCCAAATTGGCCGGCGCGGGCGGTTTCATCAATATCAGCCAGAAGGCCAAAAAAGTCATTTTCGTGGGGACGTTTACCGCCGGGGGCCTCAAGGTCTCCGTGCGCGACGGCGTGCTGTCCATCGATCAGGAAGGAAAGGTGCGCAAGTTCGTCCAGCAGGTGGAGCATGTCACTTTTTCGGGGGCCTACGCCATCTCCAAGCATCAGCCCGTACTCTATGTCACGGAGCGTTGCGTCTTCCGATTAAGCGCGGCGGGTATGGAGCTGATCGAGGTCGCCCCAGGTTTGGACATCGAAAAGGACATTTTGCAGCAGATGGACTTCGAGCCGGTCATCAGCGACACGCCGGCGCTCATGGATGCCCGGATCTTCCGTGCGGCCCCCATGGGGCTCAACGAGGATCTATTCGCCCTGCCCCTTGAAAAACGGCTCGTCTACAACTCGCAGGAAAATTTGTTCTTTGTCAATTTCGAGGGGCTGGCGATTCGCTCCCGGGATGACATCGAAACGGTCCGGAAGGCCGTGGTCAATGTTCTTGAACCCGTCGGCCATCGGGTCTATGCGGTGGTCAACTATGACAACTTCAGGATCTCACCGGAGCTCATGGAAGCCTACACCGCCATGGTCAAAGGGATCGTCGACCGCTTTTACAGCGGTGTCACCCGCTATACCACCAGCACGTTCCTGCGGATGAAAATCGGCGAAGCGCTGCAGGAGCGTGCGCTGGCGCCGCACATCTATGAAACCCGGAAAGAGGCGGAAGCCGCCCTCAAAGGCAAAACCCCGGAACCCTGATACCGGATTTGATCACCGGCCGAGGCCACTGTGGCCGGCGAGGCAAATGCCGAGCAAGGGGGATGATGCCGCATCTAAATTGGTATCGTGATTTAACCCTTGGTCCATAGCAACTTCGCTAATCGAGGCCAAGACCTGCCTTGGCCTCGATGGCAACTTGTTTTTGATCCTTGGTTCGCTTGATTAGCGATCTCTCCGGGTGACAGCCCCGTTCGCTTATCGCGGAAGCATCACCAATACACAATTGATTTATACAGTTAGAAGATCGAAACGCCTGCAGGTCGGTTAAACTGCAAAACGGGATCAACGGCTGATAATCGCCTTAACAGCGAGATATAAGAATTAATA
>JASFTA010000140.1:0-5356 GCA_050114115.1 Desulfobacterales bacterium
GGATAGCGCATCGGCAATGCGTTGCAGGTGGACGTTATGCTCGCCGAACAGCTGACGCGCCAGTTCGATATCCGGAAAAGTCAGCTTCAGCGGGCGATCTTTGAGGTTTTCTTTCATCGGTCGATCAATTTAATTTTACCCTAATCGGGTCTGTTTACGCCCAGCCGGTATTGGTGTGGGCGGTAGTGTCGGCCGGCCGGATTTCGATCCGCGGCAATTCGGTTTCCGCCGGCCGTATGGGGTTCGATTCGCCTTGGTCTATATTCATATCACAACCGAAATTTCGAATGCAAATGCCGGAGCGCACAAATGGACAAGTTGCTTAAATAATTGATTTATTGGTTTCGACCGCCATGATTTGGTCGGGTTCGGCCTTTTTTTTGCGGGACCTTTTCTATTGCGCCGGGTCGGCCGGTTGGGTATACAAAATCCTTTTGTGATGACCCATCTTTTGATCTGCATGTGTGAGTGCGCATGAATGCATTGGATATCGGCATCGGCCTTATACTGGCCTATACCCTGATCCGCGGGATATTTCGGGGATTGGTGGAGGAGCTTTCTTCCATCTTCGGCGTTTTTGCAGGCATCTACGGCGCGGTGTTTTACTACCCCCACGGGGCGGCTTTCCTGAGCCGCTGGATAGCCGAGGCGGCCTACCGGAATATCATCAGTTTCCTCGTGATTTTTGGCCTGATCTTTATCGTGATCGGGGTCTTGGGCATTCTGATCAAATATCTTCTCAATATCGCCTCTCTGGGATGGCTGGATCGCTTCTGCGGCCTTGCTTTCGGCGGCATCAAAGGTGTTCTGATTGCGGCCGTGCTGCTGCTGACCCTCACCGCGTTTCTCCCCCGCGGAACGGCGTTGATCAAACAATCCCTATTGGCGCCGCATGTTACGGTGATCGCCGAGAGCCTGGCCAAGATCGTCCCCCGGGACATGCGCCAGCAATTTACCGATAAAGTCAAGGAACTCAAGCGCGCGTGGCCGAATCAGCGATGACACCGCCCAACGGCGATGGTCTCGATGCCATCATGGAACTGATTCGCCGGCTGCGCGCGCCGGAAGGCTGCCCCTGGGACCGCAAGCAGACGCCGTCCTCGCTCATCAACTACCTCATCGAAGAGGTGCACGAATTGGCCGAGGCCATCGCGTCCGGGAATCGGCAGGCAATTTGCGAGGAACTGGGCGACGTCATCTTCCAGGTCTTGTTTCTGGTCGAATTATACCACGAGACGGATACGTTCGATCTGACAACCGTCGTCGAGCGCAATCTGGTCAAGATGGTGCGCCGTCATCCGCATGTATTCGGCACGCGCCAGGACCTGTCGACCGATGAAATCCGCGACAACTGGCATGCCATCAAAAAGGAAGAAAAGGCGGGGCGCGCCGACAACTCCTTGCTGGACTCGGTTCCCGGCAGCCTTCCGGCGCTGATGCGGGCTTACCGCATATCCGAGCGTGCGGCCCGCGCCGGTTTCGATTGGCCCGACATGGACGGCGTCATGGCCAAGGTCGAGGAGGAATGGCAGGAATTTAAAACGGCGCAGCACGCGGTTCGGGATGCGGACACGCAGCAGGCGGCCGCCGTCGAGTTCGGCGACATCCTCTTTACCCTCACCAATGTGGCGCGTTTTGCCCGCTTTCATCCCGAAAGCGCACTGGCCGCCGCGGTCAACAAGTTCGAGCGGCGCTTCCGATTCATGGAGCAGTATTTCGACCGCCAGGGGCACGATATCGAAGCGGTCGACCGCGAAGCGTTGGAAGCGGCCTGGGAGCGCGCCAAGCAACACGGCACCGAAACCCCCTGATCAAGGCCGCCGTCGTGCGTCTATTTTTTCTCGGGCGCGGGGGGCTCGGCGGCGGTCATCTGTTGAAAGCGATCGACCAGGACCCGGCTGTCTTCGACCACCAAATGCTGTTTGACTTTGCCCTTTTCCCGATCCAACAGATGGTAATCGAACACCGGAGGCTGAGCTTGGGCGCCGCGGGACGGTTGTTCGGATTGCGCCGGCGGACGATGCCGGGCTTCCTCACTCAGGTCCGCAATGCGATCCATAATGTTTGCGGCCACCTTGCTGGCCACCGAGGTCAGCCGCAGATCGTTGGGACGCCTGCTGTGGGCGGGCGTAACGGCCCCGCTATCCGTCGGTGACTTGCGGCGCTTACGGATTTTCTTAAGCTGCCGGGTAAAGTCTTTCAGTATGTTGTGGATCTGGTAGTTGGGGATAAACATAGTCGTTAGTGGTCCCGCCGATTCTGTTCGGCGGGGCTCCGCGGAATTCCGCTTCTGGGCCGCTACGGGTTTGAAACTGTCGAAATGCGTCAGTCGTCAAAGTCGCCTTCCGGTCCTTTATCGCCGACAATCTCGGCGGCGCGCGCCTTGATGTGGGCCTCGGTCCAATCCGCCGGGTCTTCGATCCGCTCCGCCTTGGGTCCGGGATCGTACGAACCGGCGGCCAGGATGGCCTCCACGCAAAGCGGGGCGGTGTCCTGGGCATTGAACACATTGACCAGCAGATCATAGGCAAAGGCGCGTACCCGATCCACCATCCGCGCGCGGATTTCCCGTGGCTGACCCAGGAGCACATTTTCAAACGGCAGGTTCAGTTTTTTGTAGTTGCCGCCTTTCCAGCCCTGCTGGTCGGCATAGGCCACCATGCGCTCCCAGACGTCTTCCATGAGGCCTTCGTTTGCGACTTTGATGAAGCGGCCCGCGTCATCCAGGATGGCATTGCCGTAATCGTTGACCTCCAGCCCCCAGCTGATCATCTGCAGGGCCGTGGCCACGTTGGCCTTGGTGGTGCGGGTTCGGTTGGCAATGTCACGCAACCGGTCGGAATTGTTGCCCGAAGTTCCGTGCTGGGCGCCAGAGACCCGGTAGGGGGCCAGATCCTCGTGGATCTGTCGGGTGAGTTCCACCTGAATGCCCTGGCCGCTGGCTTCGATGCCGTGGGTGGAGCCGTTGTTCAACGCGATCCAGTTGGGGAAGATACCGTGGGCGTTGAGGCCGCGAATCAGAAACAGGGCTTCGTCGGGCGTCGAGAGACCTTGTTCGCCCTTGATCTCGCCGACCTCGGTTTCCAGCCCGGCCCAGGTCGGTACGCAGGGATTCAGGGCCAGGTTGGTCAGCAGGTTGAGATCATCGGGCATGTGGGAGGCATCGATGGCCATCGAGGTCATGCCGGCGTCGAAGATCGTGGGGATTTCCATGCGGGCCGGTTCGATATCCGCTTCGGTTTTGATGCCGTAATGATCGGCGTGGATGGCCACCGGTATGGTGATGCCCAGTTCATTGCAGGCCGCATTCACCTGGCGGGCGATGTTCCAGTAGTTGACGGCACAGTAGGCCGAGGCACCGCCTTCGGAGCGGGCGATCTCGATGATCAGGCAGGCGTTGGCCTGCTGGGCGGCCAGCAGGGCGCCGCGAATCACGAAGGCGTTGCGGCCGTTGGCGGCCATGGCGATCGCGCGCCCCTTGGCCAGCATGGCCTGGTCGATATATTTGCCGCTGACGATCAGGGCCTGGGACTCGGGGAATAATTTGACGATGTTGGGCGGACGGCCGATTTGCAGGGCTTTTTGGTAGGCTTGGCCTTCGCGATCCTGAAGGGATGCCATGGGAATCTCCTTTCCACGCAGTCATGTTGTAGCGGTAATAATTCGCACCTTCATGCACTATCGGATGGCGGAATTTTGACGCTGAAAACCCACAGATTCACCTCAACGCCTTTTAGAAAAAGCAGAATCAATGTTCCAATCACGAAAATAATCAAGGCCATGGGTAAACCGTACCAAATTGTCGTCGGAACTGCAGATGAATCCATGACCTTTCTCCAGCTTATATTTATGCCCAATATAACCGGCAGGCCAGCGCAATCTGTAGATCGCGGTTGTCATGCTTCGGGCTCCAGGTGCTTTTTACGGTTGATCTTTCATTATTATATTGGCATTCCAATTTCAAGAAAACACATGGAGACCCGTTGATGCAACCCAAAGAATTGCAGGGTAAAGTCGCTTTGGTGACCGGCGCCTCCCGCGGCATTGGCCGGGCGGTGGCCGAGGAACTGGCGCGCGCCGGTGCCGCTCTGGCGATCAATTTCGTGGCCGATGAATCCGCCGCCCGCAGGGTGGTGGACACGATTACCGCGGCCGGCGGCCGCGCCCGGGCTTTTCAGGCGGACATGGCCGAACCCGAACCGGTCGAGAAATTGTTCGATGATGTGCTGGATGAATTCGGGCGATTGGATGTCCTGGTCAACAATGCCGGTCTGGCCTGCTATGCGCCCATCCAGGACTACCGCCTCGAGGACTTCGACCGCCTGATGGCCGTCAATGTGCGCGGCCCTTTTTTGGCCTGCCGCCAGGCGGCCCGGAAAATGGCCGACAACGGCGCCATCATCAACGTCACTTCCACGGTTACCCGGGTGATGCTGCCGCGTTACGGGGTTTACGCCGCCACCAAGGGGGCCCTGGAGCAGATGACGCGGGTGCTGGCCAAGGAACTGGGCGCGCGCGGCATTACCGTCAATGCCGTGGCCCCGGGGCCGACGGACACCGATTTGTTCCGTCATGGTAAATCCGAAGCGCAAATCGCGAGCCTGGCGGAGATGGCCGCCCTGGGGCGGTTGGGAACCCCGCACGACACCGCCCAGGTGGTGGCGTTTCTGGCCGGCCCCCAGGGGCGCTGGATTTCCGGCCAGGTCATTGCGGTCAACGGCGGATTCGCTTAACAGATAAAGGGACCAAGGTCATGAAGCTTGCCAAAGAACGCCATGCCATCGTCGAAGGCGGCCAGGCCATGGTAAAGGCCGGCTTGACGACGGGTACCGGCGGCAACTTGAGCTTGATCTGCCGCCGCCGTGGTTTGATTGCCATAAGCCCCTCCGGCGTTGATTATGCGGTCATGCGACCGCAGGACGTGGTACTGGTGGACTTTGCGGGCCAGACGGTGGAAGGTGCCCTGAAACCTTCGAGTGAACTGGGTTTCCATTTGATCCTCTACCAACGGCGGTCGGATGTCGGGGCCGTGGTCCACACCCATTCGGTCTATGCCACCACCCTGGCCTGTCTGGGATGGGAGCTGCCCGCCGTTCATTATTTGGTCGGGTTTGCCGGCCGCAAGGTCCCTGTGGCGCCCTACGCCACCTTCGGCACGGAGGCGCTGGCCGCCAACGTAGCCGCCGCCATGGGGGCCGAATGCAATGCCGCCCTGCTGGCCAATCATGGACTGGTCGCCGTGGGGGACGATCTTCCGGCGGCCCTTAACACCGCCGAAGAGGTGGAGTTCGTAGCGCGTGTGTTTTACCAGGCCAAATGCGTGGGATCACCAGTGGTGCTGCCCGATGGGGAAATG
>JASFTA010000141.1:0-5352 GCA_050114115.1 Desulfobacterales bacterium
CATCCGGCGCCGCCGCATCATTGCTTCCGGATCACGGGCCTTCCGAAAGCACTTTTATCAACCTCTGTATAGCGGCGGATCACCATCCGGAAGAAACTGCCCCTGTTTTCGTACGCTGTCAACCACTATCCCCGCGCTTCCGCGCACGGGTGCCCAATACGAATATAAACCCAAGACAATCACTTTGACACCCCTAGCGGTTTAACCTTAAAATGGATTTTTACAGTCGTGAACCACGGGGGGTCGCACTCGTTTTGAAGGTATTGAAAATAATCACTGTTTTCGCCCTGATCGCCGCCGTCGGCGCCGGCCTGGCCTTGGCTGCCATGGCCCGTTACGCCGAACGACCGGACGCCGTTTCGACGGACCGGCATACGGTCACCATCCCGCCGGGGGCCGGTTTTCGCACCATCACCGCCCAGTTACAGGAACGGGGGCTAATCCGCTCGCCGCTCAAGTTCAGGATCTACGCCCGTTTTAAGGGTTATCACACCCGGCTCAAGGCCGGTGAATACGACCTGTCCGGCGCAATGAGCCCCCGGCAGATCCTGGATACCCTCGAGGGGGGTAAGGTACGTCTTTACCGGGTTACCATTCCGGAAGGTTATCATCTGCGGCAGATCGCCCAGACCATCGACGACGACGGTTTCGGCCCCGCCCAGGATTTCTACCGGCTGGCCACCGACCCCGAAGTGGCCCGTGCCGAGGGGATCGAGGCGCAAACCCTGGAAGGCTACCTCTTTCCGGACACTTACCATTTTCCCAAGGGACTCGAGCAGCGCGCGATCATCTCCGCCATGGTGCGGCGCTTCCAGGAGGAGATCACGGATGACTGGCGCGCCCGCGCCCGTGAAATCGGGCTGACCCTGCACGAGGTGGTCACCCTGGCCTCGATTATCGAAAAGGAAACCGGCGATCCCGCCGAGCGCCCCCTGATATCGTCTGTCTTCCACAACCGTTTGAAAAAGGGTATGCGGCTGGAAACCGATCCCACCGTGATCTACGGGATCAAGGATTTCAACGGCAATCTGACCCGCAAGGATCTGCGCCGGCCAACACCCTATAACACCTACGTGATCAAAGGCCTGCCGCCGGGCCCGATCGCCAGTCCGGGCCAGGCCTCGCTTATGGCCGCCCTCTATCCGGCCGAGACGGCGTATCTGTTTTTCGTGTCGCGCCGCGACAGCACCCATCAATTTTCCACCAACTGGCGGGATCACAATGAGGCGGTGCGCGAATACCAGTTGCGGCGGCGGAAAAAATGAAGCGCCATCGCATCGTTGCAGGGTTTAGATCATTTGGCCCCTCCCCGAAATTGAAAACCTGTGTCCATCCATCGAGGAAATAATAGATAGCGTTTTGCGACAAGTTGAAATGAACAATAAAAAGCCTATGACAACGGACAGCTTTACCGACGCCCAACTGGCCGGCCAGCGTCTGATGGTCGGTTTCGAGGGACTGCAGCTCAACGACGATCTGCGTTTCCTGATCGGCGAGTTGGGCGTCGGCGGGCTGATTCTCTTCAAGATCAACATCGACACTCCCGACCAGGTGCGCCGGCTGTGCGACGACTGCCAGCGCTTTGCCGAGCGCTGCGGGCGGCATCCGCTGCTGATCGCCGTGGACCAGGAAGGCGGGCCGGTGGCCCGCCTGCGAGCGCCGTTTACCGAGTTTCCGGGCAATCCCCACATGAAGGACATCGACGATGCCCGGCATTTCGGCGAGGTCACCGCCCGGGAATTGATGTCGGTGGGGATCAACATGGACATGGCCCCGGTGGTGGACGTGGCCCCGGCCGACATGTCGGGCATCATGGCCGACCGGGTGTTCGGCAGCGACCCCGCGCATGTGAGCGCCATGGGCAATACCGTTATCACCACCCTGCAGGATCGCGGCATCCTGGCAGTGGCCAAGCATTTCCCGGGCATCGGGCGCACCACGCTCGACTCCCATCTGGATCTCCCGGTGTTCAGGGACGACCCGGCGGTCATGGAAGCCATCGAGTTGCCCCCTTTTGCAGCCGCCATGCAGGTGGATGTGAGCGCGGTCATGCTATCCCACATCCTCTACGAAAAGCTCGACCCCCGCTGGCCGGCCAGCTTGTCGCCGGCCATCGCCCGTGACCTGCTGCGCGGCCGCTTCGGCTACCAGGGCGTGGCGATCACGGACGATCTGGATATGGGGGCCATCAAACGCCATTTCGACATCCCCACCGTCATCGGCCAGATCATGGCGGCCGAGATCGACATCGCCCTGATCTGCCACAAGGGCCCCGACATCGAAGCGGCCCACAAGGAAATGCTCGCCCGGATCAACGCCGACCCGGCCCAACGGGAAAAGACCCGCGAGGCAGTGGCCCGTATCCTCGCGCTCAAGAAGCGTTTCCTGACGGTTTCGTAGAGAGTCCGATATCGACGTTACGCTTCAGCCCTCGTCATTGCGGCGTACCGTAAGTACGCCTCATTCCTCGCGATTCGCAAGCCTTGATCTCGAACTCTCTACGAAACCGTCTGTAATGAGGACTTTATTTAGAGTCCATCTTTTCTGCAGGTTGCAGACGGGATGCCCCTTTCAGGCGGAAGCAGGTTTCAGGAAAAAAGAAATTAGAAGTCAGAATCCAGAAATATTGAACAACCTTCGCCTTAAGCCCTGAACACTGACATCTGACCACTAACGCCCCCAAACCACCCTGAGAAATGCCCCTGAACAGGTCGGTGGCCGGCGAGGAGCGGTAGGTTTCGGCATCAGGCAAGGCCGCAGCCCATTGGGGTACCGCAGGCGTAGCCTAAGCTACGCCGAGGAATGCCGCAGTCGATGCGCCGCATGGCGCAAAAGATGCCCCTTCAAAGGTCAGTGGCGTTTCAGAAGCGTTAGATTTTGGTTCTGAACAAGGCCGCAGCCGACTGGCTCCCGCAGACGTAGCCCAGCTACGTCGAGGACAGACAGGAGGCGAGAACGCCGTTCAGGAGCAAAAGATAGCGCTTCTGAAGCGTCAGTGCGGTGAGGCGCGCGAGTATACATCATCCCCCAACCCCCCGCGCATCCCCTGCTGCAGATAATGATACCCCACGGCGGCGATCATGGCCGCGTTGTCCCCACAATAGGCCACCGAGGGAATATGCACCGAAAACCCCCTGGCGGCCCCGGCCGCGCGCACCCGCTCGCGCAGGCGCTTGTTGGCGGCCACGCCGCCCACCACGGCGATCCGGCTGCAGCCCTGGTGTTCGGCCGCCGCCAGCAGTTTGTGGGTGAGCACATCCACCACGGCTTCCTGGAAACCGGCGGCGATATGAGGCCGCAGGTCGGCGAGTTCGTCCGCGTGGGACTGGACGAAGCGGTTGGCGGCGGACTTGATGCCGCTGAAGCTGAAGTCGAACCCGTTCTTGTCCAGAAAGGGCCGCTTGAAGGGCACGCGCGCGGGGTCGCCCTCGGCGGCGCGCTGGTCGATCACGGCCCCGCCGGGATAACCCAGCCCCATGACCTTGGCGACCTTGTCGTAGGCCTCGCCCACGGCATCGTCGCGGGTCTGTCCCATGAGCTCGGCGGCGGTAAAGGAGGTGACATGGTAGAGGGCGGTGTGGCCGCCGGAGACCAGAAGGGCCACAAAGGGAAAGTCGGGTGGGTGCGGGTCCAGAAAAGCGGAGTGGATGTGGCCCTCGAGGTGATTGACCCCCACCCAGGGAATGCCCAGGCCGTAGGCGTAACCCTTGGCAAACGAAAAGCCCACCAGGAGCGATCCCACCAGACCGGGTCCCTGGGTGACGGCGAGGGCCTCGATATCCTCGGGGCCGATGCCGGCCTGGTCAAGGGCCTGATCGACCACCGGCAGGATCATCTCGATATGCTTGCGTGAAGCCAGTTCGGGCACAACACCGCCGTAGCGGTGATGAATCGCCACCTGGGAGGCCACGACCGAAGATCGCAAACGGCGGCCGTCTTCCACCACGGCGGCGGCGGTTTCGTCGCAGGAGGATTCGATGCCCAGGATCATCATGGGGGATGGTTTCCGCCCCGACCGGGGCGTCGCGCCGCGGTTCCTCACCCCTGGCAGGGCGGCGTGTGGCGCGCGCCCCGGGCCAGCCATTGCAGGAAACGCGCGAGCAGGCCCCCGCGCCGGCGGGGTGGTTCGGCGTTGTCTTTAGCGGCAGGCCTTGAATTCATCACTCGAAATCCATTGGATGCGCTCGTCGTCCTCCGGTCGTTTGACCACTTCGCCCACCAGGAAGGCTTTTTCTTCCATACCTTTCAGGCGATCGAGGACCTCGTCGGCGACTTTTTCGGGCACCACCGCAATCAGGCCGATGCCGTTGTTGAAGGCCCGCTTCATCTCGTGATCGGACACCCTCCCGGCCGCCTGCAGAAACGGGAAAACCGGCGGCACGTCCCAGCTGTCCTCGAACATCCGCAGGCCGCAAGAGGACGGAATGATCCGGATGACGTTCTCGGGGATGCCCCCGCCGGTAATGTGGGCCAGTCCGTGGATATCGAAACCACGCACCAGCGCCTCGATGGCGGCGGCATAGATGCGGGTCGGCATCAGCAGTTCCTCGCCCACCGTGCGGCCCAGCTCGGGCACCAGATCGTCCACGCCCAGGCCCAGGACCTCGAAGACGATCTTACGCGCCAGGGAGTAGCCGTTGCTGTGCAGCCCGCTGGAAGCGATCCCGATCAGCTTGTCGCCGATCTGGGTGCCGCTGCCGTCGATGATCTTGCGGTTGTCCACCAGCCCCACGGCGAATCCCGCCAGGTCGTACTCGCCCTCGGGGTAGAAGCCGGGCATTTCAGCGGTTTCGCCGCCGATCAAGGCACAGCCGGCCTGGCGGCAGCCCTCGCCCACGCCGCGGATAACGGCCTCGGCCTGGTCTTCGTCCAGACGGCCCACGGAAAGATAGTCCAGGAAAAAAAGCGGTTTGGCACCCTGCACGCAGATGTCGTTGACACTCATGGCCACCAGGTCGATGCCCACCGTGTCGTGACGGCCGGTCATGAAAGCGATCTTGAGCTTGGTGCCGACCCCGTCGGTAGAACTGACCAGGACCGGCTTTTCCATCTGGCCCAGATTGAGGGAATAGAGGCCGCCGAACCCACCGATATCGCCCAGAACGCCGGCGCGTGAAGTAGCTTTGGCGATAGCCTTGATGCGATCCACCAACCGATTGGCCTTGTCGATATCGACCCCGGCCCCTGCGTAGGTCAACTCCTCCGCCATGGCGTCATCTCCTGTCTGTTCCCTGTGGTTCGCTGCGCTGGATCCCTCCGTGGCCCAATGCCATATGGCTTCCAGATAAGCCAAAACAAAATTTTTGACAAGCCCCCACCGATATTGTAACTCAACTCTCTAACCGGCACCCT
>JASFTA010000142.1:0-5346 GCA_050114115.1 Desulfobacterales bacterium
GCTTTTGACAGGCGGCGGAATCGGCCGCGCGCTGGTCGGGACGCCATGGCGCCGGGCGCCCATTGCCCGCACGACACGGCCGTGATCCATCAGGCATCGGACCGCATGCCTTTGAGGCGGTAAACATAAGCCAGCACTTCGGCCATGGCCTGGTAGAGTTCAACCGGTATGGGATCCCCGATTTCAGCGGACTTGAACAGTGATCGCGCCAGGGGTTTGTTTTCCACCAGCGGTACGCCGCTTTCCTGGGCCACTTCGCGAATACGCTGCGCCATATGGTCGGCGCCCTTGGCAACCACGGTGGGTGCCGCCATTGTATCGGCATCGAACTGAACAGCGATTGCCAGATGGGTCGGATTGGTGATGACCACATCCGCCTCCGGCACCATCTCCATCATGCGCCGCCGTGCCATTTCGATTTGCATGCTGCGGATGCGGGATTTGATCTGCGGATCCCCCTCCATCTGCTTGCGCTCTTCCTTGATCTCCTGCTTGGTCATCATGAGTTCGCGATGGTGCTGCCAGCGCTGATAGGCAAAATCCGTCGCCGCCAGAACAATCAGTCCCAAACAGACGAAAAAGGCGATCTTGAAAGCCGACTGCCCGGTAAACGCCATGATGCTGATGACATCCATCTGCATCAGGGTGGGGATCACCTCCAGGTCCTGTTTCAGGATGGCATAGGCGATCAGGCCCACAAAGAGAATTTTGAATACCGATTTACCCAGTTCCACCAGGGACTTGAGGGAAACCAACCGTTTGATGCCGCTGACGGGATTGATCTTCTTGAAATCGGGCGTCAGGGCACTTTCTTTGATCAGGAAACCAAACTGGGAAACGTTGGCCAGGATGCCCACGGCCACCAGGGTCAGCATGAGCGGCATCAGAATCACGATCGACTGCTCAAAACACCAGCCCGCCAAACGGCTTGCGGACATGGCATCCTGCAGCACGGCGTCGTTCAACTGACGGTAGCTGTCGGCGATCAGATTGCCCATTCGGCGGAACATGAAACCGCCGGCGAAATAGAAAAATACCAGTGAAGCCAGCAAAATCATGGCGGAGGGTATCTCGCGGCTCTGGGCGACCTGACCTTTTTTGCGGGCGTCCTGAAGCTTTTTGGGGGTTGGTTTTTCGGTGCGGTCACTTTTATCGCTGGTCATCGCGCCTCCTAAGGCCCCATTAGACGGATCACCGCGCTTAAACTCCTACCAAAATCCTGGTAGAGCGAAATCACAAACAAGCGGAAATACGGCAAGCTGAAAATGACGAAAACCAGACCCACCACGATTTTAAGCGGCATGGCCACAATGAAAATGTTCATCTGGGGAACCGTCCGGGCCAGAAGACCGAAGGCCACACTGGTCAGGATCAGGACGACAATGACCGGGGCGCCCACCTTGACGGCAATCACGAACATCGCCCCGGCCGTATCGACCAGATGGCTGATGACCGAGGACGACAGTCGGAAATGAAATAGCGGCAGGAGGTTGAAACTTTCCACCAGGCTGCGAAAAAACCAGTGGTGGGCATCGATGGCCAGGAAAATAAGCATGGCCATCAGGTTGTAGGCCTGGGCCAGTATGGGAACCTGCAGACTGGTGGCGGGATCCATGATATTGGCGATGGCCAATCCCATCTGATAGCCGGCCACCTGACCGGCCATCTGGATACCGGCAAAGAGCAACCGCACCAGCAGCCCGATACAGGCGCCCATCAGGACTTCACCCACAACGCCCAGGCTCAACAGCCCCCAATGATCCAATCCCCCGATCCCATCCAGGGTGAGAATCGGAAAGATGACCAGGGCCACGGCCAGGGCCAGACCGACTTTGACCATGACCGGCAAGTTGCGGCTGTTGAAAACCGGCAGCGCGGTTAAAATCGCCACCACCCGGATCAGCACCATCATGAAGAGCATCAACTGGTCGAAGGGCAGGCGCAGGGCAATCATGGCGAGTCAGGGCTTTTCAACGCAGCATTTCCGGCATGCCGATCAGCAGGTTCTGGAAAAATTCGATCAACACCTGGAGCATCCAAGGAAAGGCGACCAGCAGGGCCACGGCCACGGCCAGCATTTTGGGAATGAAGGTCATGGTCATTTCGTTGATCTGGGTGGCGGCCTGAAAGATACTGATCAAGAGACCCGTCACCAGACCGGCCAGCAGCATGGGGGCGGCCAGAATGATCGTGGTCTTGATCGCTTCCAGGAAAAATCCGGTCACAAATTCAGGTGTCATAAGGCTTTATCCTGGCTCACCCGAATCCCTTGACCAACGAGCCAACGATCAGATGCCATCCGTCGGCCAGCACGAACAGCATCAGCTTGAATGGCAGCGAGACCATTACCGGTGGCAGCATCATCATACCCATGGACAGGAGGACGCTGGCGACCACCATATCGATGATCAAAAAGGGAACGTAGAGCATGAAGGCCATCTGAAAGGCCGTTTTGAGCTCGCTGATGATGAAAGAGGGTATCAGCACCGTGGTCGCCACGTCCTCGATGCTGCCGGGACGCGGTTGTTTGGCCACATCGATCATCATGGCCAAGTCCTTTTCGCGGGTTTGTTTGAACATGAAGGCGCGCACCGGCCGGAGCGCCCGTTCAAAGGCCTCTCCCTGTGATATCTGGTTGTCGAGATAAGGTTTCAAAGCATCTTGGTGAACGGTCTGCCAGACGGGCGTCATAATGAACAAGGTCAGAAACAGCGCCAGGCCGATGATGATCTGGTTGGGCGGCATGGACTGGGTGCCGATGGCCTGCCGCATGACGGACAATACGATGGCAATCCGGGTGAAGGATGTCAGCATTACAAGAAGAGACGGTGCCAGGGACAGGATCGTCAGCAGCAGGAAGATCTGCATGACCACCGATGTCTTTCCCGGATCGTTCTGATCGTCCATCTGGATGCTGATAAATGGGGCCGTCTGCTCATCGGCGGCCTGAACGCCGGATGACAGCAGTAAAATCACCGTCAGGATAAGAATGATCAGATATGGATGGCGACGTTTGATCATGATTTGAACCTGCCGCGGCCGGTCATTCCGAAGGGTTACCGCGGCCGGCGGCCGCACGCCCGCTCAGGGGGGTCGTCAGTTGCCGGAGGTGATCCTTGAAGCTCCGGGCAGCGGTTGTCTCGCCCGATGGCAGGGATGCGGCCGTCCAGGCGTCGTCGGTTTCCGCGATGCGCTCGAGCAGTGTGATGCGGTCGTTCGTCACCCCCAGCACCAGAACGGCACCGGGCACCTGAACCATGGCAATGCTTTTCTTGACCCCCAGATGCGCGTTTTCCAGAACGCTGATGCGGCGGCGCCCGGCCAGACGACCGCCGGCGTGCATCTGGCGGCGGATATAATGGTTCAGGAAGAGCAATCCGACCACGATGAACACCAGGACACCAATCATCCTCAAACCGTCGGTAAGCAGCGGCGTCGCGTTCATCGCAGTTTTTCGACCCTCTCCATGGGACTGATGATTTCGGTCACACGGATGCCGAATTTTTCATTGACCACGACGACTTCACCCCGCGCCACCAGTTTTTGGTTGGCCATGATTTCCAGGGTTTCACCGGCGACTTTGGAAAGTTCGATAACCGATCCCTGTCCAAGCTTGAGGAGATCGTTGACCAGCATCCGGGTCCGGCCCAGTTCGACGGACACCTCCAGGGGAATGTCGAGGATAAAGTTCAAGTTGCCGGCCTGATCGGGGAGGTCTTTCCCATCAAGGGCCCCAAATTGATAGCTATCCTGTTCCGGGTCAATATCGACTTCCGGTTGTTCGGGATTTTCTGGTGGGTTGGCTGGATTCGTCATTTTTCGTTCGCAACCTCCTCCGGGGCAATGGTCTCAACCAGTTCAACGGCGCGGTTGCCGTTGACGATTCCGGGAAATCCCCGATACTTGGGGATGTTTTCGATATTGACCGTAATGGGATCGTGCGGTCCCGTGTTCAGGGTGAAAATATCGTTTTCCTGCAGACCGAGCAGATCACCGACCGTGTGCACCGTGTGCCCCAACTCGGCCATAATTTGGACCTCGGTTTCCTCCAGGCTTTTCTGGATGCGGTCGCTGAAGGCATGCTCGGTTTCCTTGGCGCGCAGGTAGCGTGATGACAATTTTTCCTTGATCGGCTCCAGCATGCGATAGGAGAGGCCGATGTGAAACTTGCCCGAGAATTCTTCGGTGCTAACGGCGAATACGATGACGATCATCAATTCATCGGGGCTTACCATGTGGACGAATTCGGGCTTGGTTTCGCTTTTTTTAAGGGCGGTTCGAATTGTGAAAACCGGCTGCCAGGCGCGTTCAAAGTCGCTCAGGAGTTCCTGGCTCAACCGGCGAATCATGCCGTTTTCGATCGCCGTAAACTCACGGCGCTGGGGAAGCGGCGTGCCCTTGCCGCCGAACATGCAATCAATCATCGCAAAAACGAGTTCGGGTTCGATCACCAGCAGGGCGGATCCACTCAGCGGATCCATGCTGAAAGTCGTAAAGCTGGTGGGGTTGGAAAACGCCTGGATAAATTCGCCGAACTTGGCCATTTCGGTGGACACGAATTTGATGGCGAATGATTGCTGCAGGAGCGCTGTAAGGGAATTGTGCAGGAAACCTGAATATTTGTCGTAGACTTCCTCCAGGGCCGAAAACTGATCCCGTAGCATGATATTCTGGGACGTCAGATCATAGGCGGCGGCCTGTGCTGGAGGGGGAGCGTCTTCAACCTGCAAATCCACTTCGCCGCTGTCCATCGCGGTCAGAAGGGCATCGATTTCATCCTGAGAGAGAACGTTGTCGGCCATGGGAGAAGTCCTATTGCACGACGAACTCGGTAAAGTAGATGTTGTGGACAGCCTCTTTTCTGAACAGGTCGTTCAGCCGGGCCATGATTTCCTGTCGCAGGAGGGTTTTGCCATTCGCTGAGCGGATTTCCTGAAACCGTTTGGTGGGCAAGATCATGAGGATGATGTCGCGCACCTGCACCAAGCGTTTTTCAAGCAGTTCCAGCGGCTCGCCCTCCTTGAGTTCGATCTGCATGGTGACTTTTAGATAGCGTTTACTTTTCTCGTCGGCTAGATTGACGATGAATGTATCCAGCGGAAACAAGGCCCCCATCGTGGTCGCCTGCCCTTCATCCTCCTCGTCGGCGACTTCCTCCGACTGGATGCGGGCATCCAGATCGGCCAGTTTGTTCCAGATCATATAGAATCCGCCGCCCACGCCGCCGATAAACAGCACCGCGACGGCAATGATCGCGATGACCAGGGTTTTGTTCATCCTTCCGTCCTTTCGATCCATTTGTTGGGCCTTTATCCGGACATCGGCAGATCGGGGGTGACGGCCCAC
>JASFTA010000143.1:0-5339 GCA_050114115.1 Desulfobacterales bacterium
GGCAGGGGGCGGGAAGGAGGGATGGTCTGTGGGGTGTCGGACCTCTGTAAGGTGACAGGTTTAGCTGTCGGGATTGGACTTGAGCGGTGTCTCAAACCGCAGGTGCACCGAATAGTCACCGATATAGAGGGCATTGACGGCCACGGTCAGCGCCTTGCGCTCGACGGTCTGATCCTGGCTGGGGGTCTTGACGGTGAAACGCACTTTCAGCTTGCGGCCCAGAAGCATGCGGGCGGCACGATCGGTGGCCCGAATAAAAAAAGACAGGCCGGTATTGGACAGATCGGCCAGGTCGCCTCGGAAGGGTTTGCCCGCCGGTGCGTCGTCGTCACCCATGATGTGGGCCATCACCTGGCCCTCCATCTTGATCCGGCGGCTGGTGCGGCGCTCCATGCCCTTGGCCGCCACAAGATCGCCCACACTGTGGCGCTGGCAGAACTGATCCAGCTTGTCGACCAGGCCAGGCTGATTGGCTTTCCATTGGGTCACGGTGGTCACGTCGAGAACATGGAGGTCGGCCCGGGACTGGGCCGCCAGCGATGTCGTGGCAAAGGATGAAATCAGAAAACTGTCCTGGCCGGCGATGGCGCCCGCTTCCAAAATGCTGATCAGGCTATCCCGGCCTTGGCGGGTAAAAAAAAGATTGAGCTGCCCCTGATCGAGGAAGAAAAGCCGGTTATTGGGCTTGCCCTGGTGGTAGAGAACGTCCCCGGCGTCGACGCGCAAAGCCTGCATGCCGAAGAAAAGCGTATTGGTTTCCTCCTGGGTGAGATTGTCGTAGAGGCCCGCAAAGCGCCGGAGATGATCAGGGTCCCGCGCACTGCTCTTGGCTTCTTCGATGATTTCCGCCGCTTTGATGATTTCGCTCAAGGCCATGTCATCCACAACCATCAGCCGCTCCCGCAGGGCTTCGGCCTGCGCGAAGTTGTGGGATTGGGCCTGCCGCTCGATCATTTCGAGAAGGAGTTTGACCGCCCCTGCGGTATCATTTTCTTCAACTAACCGATCGACTTCCTTTTCCATCGGGTCGCTGTTTTCCATGAGCGTTCCTCGCAGGGGGTTGGACGGCACCACCGGTGTGCAAACCTGTGCCGCGATGACTTTAATTAGACTAACATAATTCCATGAATATGTCTAACCCGCTTAAATTCTATGAGAATCATTTGCATAATGACTTCTTGGCAATTTCTTTTTTTTGCCAATAAAAGTAAAAACCGCTTGGAAGCGAAGACGAAGGGCCCACGATCGCCAAGGAACGCCGGCAACCGTAGCCGATTTCCGCGCACAATCGCGCTTTCCCTGTAATCCAATTCGCTTTTCTGCTATAGATCAGATCGTCACCGCCGGCGGTGTGGCGGCACCTGATTTCAAAGGCGCCCGCGTCTCTCCCCCACCTGAGGCCCTCCGTTGATGGTGGCTTGACAACGAAGGAAGCAGACATGTTGCGTAAAACGATCATCGGCGTGCTGCTGGCCCTGGTCCTGCAGCCAGGACCGGCCGCGGCGCAGGCGTTGACGGTTCTCACCGAGGAGTCGCCGCCATTCAACTATACCCGCGATGGTCAGCTCACGGGCTCCTCCACCGAGGTCGTGCGCGAGATTCTCAGGCGCCTCAAGCAGCCGGACAACATCGAAGTCCTGCCCTGGGCCCGCAGCTACAAACTGTTGCAGAGCCAGCCCAACATCGCCCTTTTTTCGACCACGCGGACGCCGGAGCGCGAGGCGCAGTTTTTCTGGGTGGGGCCCCTTGTTACGGTCCATTTTGGTTTTTACGCCAAAAAAGACCGCGGGCTGCAGCTCAATTCGCTGGCGGATGCCCAGGCGGTCGGTTCGATCGGGACCTATAACAAAGACGTTAGGGAACAGCTGCTGAGCAGTCTGGGTTTCACGAATCTGGACAGCTCCAAATCGCCGGCCAGTTGTTTGAAGAAGCTGATGTCCGGCCGTGTCGATCTGTGGCTTTTCGACAACATGGGCATGCCGGTGGTGGCCCGCCAGCAGGGCGTCGATCCGGACGAATTGGCGCTGGTCCTGCCTTTTCGAAGCTATCAGTCCTATGTGGCCATTTCCCGACAGACGCCCGCGCCGGTGGTCCGGCAGTGGCAGGCGACCCTGGAGGCCATGGCCCAGGACGGCACGTTTCTGGCGATCAGCCGCCGGTGGCTTCCCCGCGAGAGTATCCCGGATTTCAAGACCACGCAGCAGCTCGCGGCCGGTGCCCCGGCCTTGAAGATCTACACGGAGGATGCCCCGCCCGGCAGTTATCTGTTGGATGGCCGGCCGGCCGGGTTTGCCGTGGAGATCGTGCGCGAGATCCTGCAGCGCCTCAAACAGCCGGATACGATCACCCTGGTGCCCTGGTCGCGGGGATACCGGCTGGCGCAGCATACGGCCAACGTGGCCCTTTTTTCGACGACGCGGCTCCAGCATCGGGAAAAGCTGTTTAAGTGGGTCGGCCCCCTTTACACCCAGACATGGGCGCTCTATGCCCGCCGGGCCGCCCCCATCCGGATCCGATCTCTGGCGGAGGCCAAAAAGATCCAACGCATCGGCACCTATCTCATGGATGCCAAGGAGCAGTACCTGCAGCATCAGGGTTTTGAGAATCTGGTGAGCGCCAAGCGCAATCTCAGCAATGTCAGACATCTGATGGACGGGACCATCGATTTGTGGGTCAGCTCGGATTTCAACATGCCCTATCTGGTCCGCCAGGCCGGCTTCGAACCGGGCGATTTCAAGCCGGTTTACGTCCTGCGCCGGGTGACCAACTACATCGCCTTTTCGCTGGATACCCCGCAAGCGCTCGTTGAGGCCTGGCAGCATTGTCTGACGCAAATCAGGCAGGACGGCACGTATGGGCGGATCGCCCGTCGGTATAATGTGGAAGTGCAGCCTTAACAGGGTGATAAAGGGAAACGAATGTCTTGAAACCGAATCGGCCGTCCACTGACCGTGGCGCACTCTGGACGCTGGGTCGCCGTTCGATTTCCAAAGAGCTGGCCATCAGCCTCGTACTGCTGGTGGTGCTTTTCGAAGGCGTTCTGCTGGCGGTGGTTTACAGTATCCAGCAGCGTTCGTATGCCCGCGAATTACAGATACGGGCCAACAACTATTCGGAGAATCTGGCGCAGGTGCTGGCGGTTCCGCTGTGGGACTACGATGACGAGCAGATCGCCAGGATCGGCAGCGGTTATTTCCGCAACCAGGTGGTCGATGAAATTCGCATCACGGATGCCGAGGGCCAGGTGCTGTTTGCAGCCCGCAAAGACGGGGCGGCCAACAAGCGTATCGAACGCCGGGCGCAGATCGTTCATCGCGACCAGGCCATCGGGCAGGTGGACCTCTACCTTTCACCGCGGGCCCATGTGGCCGAACTTGTCTGGTGGCGCAATGTCATCGTTCTGATTCTGGCAGCTTCCCTGGTTACGATTCTGGCCGCGACCGGCATCCTCCTGCGCGTCTCCATGCGGCGGCCCCTGGCGATCCTCAGGGACGGTATCGATCGTATCGCCCGCGGGGATTACGGCTACCGTTTCAAAGCCGTGCGCCACAGTGAACTCAGTGATATTGCCACGCGTTTCCGGGAAATGGCGTCTACGGTTCGCGACCGCGAAAGGTCGCTGCAGCTTGAAATCAGGGAGCGGCACCGGGCCGAAGAGAAGATTCGTGAAAGCGAAGCCAGGAGCCGCGCCCTGCTGGATGCCATTCCGGATCTTATGTTCCGGTTCGACCGCCAGGGAACCTTTCTGGAGGCCGAAGGCGCCCTGGAGATGCTGCATCTTTCGCCGGAAGAATTCCTCGGTCGACGGATTCCGGAAGTATTTCCGACCGCGCTCGCATCGGTCATGATGTCGCGGCTCGAACAGGCCATCAGCGGGCAACAGATCCAGGTATTCGAGTACAGTCTGGATATCGACGATGCGCGCCACCATTTCGAAAGCCGCTTGGTGGCGGTTTCCAACGCCCAGGCCGTGGCCATCGTGCGCGACGTTACCCTGCGCGTCAATGCCGCCGACGACCGCCAAAAATTGGAGGAGCGATTGCGCCGGGCCCAGAAGATGGAAGCCATCGGACTGCTGGCCGGCGGCGTGGCCCACGACCTGAACAATGTGCTTTCCGGTCTGGTGAGCTATCCGGGCTTTCTGCTGATGGACCTGCCCGAGGACCACCCGATGCATGCACCGATTCTGACGATTCAGAAATCCGGTGAAAAAGCCGCCAATATCGTTCAGGATCTGCTGACCCTGGCGCGGCGGGGCGTGCCGGTCACCGAAGTGGTCGATCTGAACATCCTAATTCGTGATTTCCAAACCGCGCCCGAATTCGAGAAGCTGCGCTTCTACCACTCGGATTTCAAATTGCACCTCGATCTCGACCACCACCTCATGAACACGATCGGCTCCCCGGTCCACCTGTCCAAGATGATCATGAACTTGGTGGCCAACGGCGTCGAAGCGCTGACCGGCAGGGGAACGGTCAGCATCAAGACCTGCAACCGCTATATCGACCGCCCATTGCGCGGCTACGAGGACGTCGCCCCCGGCGACTACGTGGTCATTACGGTATCCGACGACGGCGCCGGGATCTCGCCCGAGGATCTGGATCGGATTTTCGAGCCGTTCTACACCAAGAAGGTCATGGGGCGCAGCGGTACGGGGCTTGGCATGGCGGTGGTCTGGGGAACGGTCAAGGACCATCAGGGCTATATCGAGGTTGAAAGCGAGGTGGGCCGGGGGACGCGCATAACAGTCTATCTGCCCGCGAGCCGGCAGAAAGTCGATCTTCAACTGGCGCGCAATACAATCGATCAGTTCAAGGGCCGGGGCGAGACCATTCTGGTCGTGGACGACATGCCCGAGCAACTGGAAATTGCAGCGAAGATTCTGGGGAAACTGGGCTATCAGGTGGCGACCGCTCCGGGGGGGCAGGAAGCCGTGGACTATCTTCGAGAGAACGCGGTGGATCTCGTGATCCTGGACATGATCATGGCACCGGAGATGGACGGGCTTGAGACCTACCGTCACATCGTGAAGATTCATCCGGGCCAGAAGGCTATCATTGCCAGCGGGTTCTCGGAAACCGACCGGGTGCATGATGCGCAGCGCCTGGGCGCCGGGGCCTATATCAAGAAACCCTACCGGCTGGAGAAGATCGGGATGACGGTGCGGGAGGAACTGGACCGCTGAAAAAGACGGTTTCGGGAAAGGCCCGATAGCTTCGTTACGCTTCGATCCTCGTCATTGCGGCGTACCGCGAGTACGCCTCATGCCTCGGATCTCGCAAGCCTTGCTATCGAACCTTTCCCAAAACCGTCTGGAGTCGATTTTATCGACATCATTA
>JASFTA010000144.1:0-5334 GCA_050114115.1 Desulfobacterales bacterium
AATCTCATCAAGGAAAAAAGTGCCCCCGTGGGCCTCCGCCAGCAACCCTTTGCGATTGCGATCCGCCCCTGTGAAAGCGCCTTTGGTATAGCCGAACAGTTCGCTTTCAAGTAGGGTTTCGGGAATTGCCGCGCAGTTGATGGCCACGAAGGGCCCTTTGCAGCGGCCGCTGCACATGTGCAGGGTCTTGGCAATCAACTCCTTACCTGTCCCGCTTTTACCCTCGATATAAACGCTCGACTCCGATTGGGCGGCCTGTGACACCTGCGCCAGAACACCCTGGATGGCCTCACTGCGACCGATGATATTTTCAAAACGATAGGCACCATTGACCATGCTGCGCAGCCGCCGCACCTCACGTGATAGGCGCTGCTGTTCCAAACCCTTCTCGACCTGGATCAACAGCTCCCGGCCGTCGAAAGGCTTGGTCAAATAGCTGAACGCCCCCCGACGCATGGCATCGACAGCGGTTTGAATCGTACCGTAGGCCGTTAAGATGATCACGGGCAATCCCGGATGAGCCGCATGCAAGGCCTCCATCAACTCGATGCCGTCGGCATCCTGGAGTTTCAGATCCAACAGGGCCAGACCATAGGTTTCCTCTTGTAGCCGGCGATGAACGGTTTCGGCATCCGAGGCCGTGGACACGGTGTAACCACCGGCCATCAGGCGCATTTTGAGCACCTGTAGCAGGTTGGGATCGTCGTCCACGACCAGGATATGCCGGGTGGCTTTTTCCGTGCGGTGAGGGGGGTTGGTGCTGGTCATGTCTGCCTTTCTCAAACCTCGGGGCCTCAAACGGTTATTCGAGGGAAAGATCAACGGCTTTCAAACGCTCCAGGCGATTTTTCATCAGGCGCAATGTCGCTTGCTGTTCTTCGATCGTTTGCTGCATGCGGGCGTTGCCGTCTTCCAGCCCATTGATCGCCTCCGCCTGGGCGTCCAATTGACGGAGCAGACCCAACCAGACCGCGGCATTGGCGGCCTGCAGGGTTTCAGGGTGTTGGGTGGTCAACTGCTGAAAGCACTGACAGGCCTTTTCGATATCCTGTGAGGGATTCCGTGAATCGACCGCCACCAGGCCTGCCAGATAAATCGCCCGCGGGTCGGCCGCCGCCGGCGGCTCCATGGCCGGGGCCAACAGCCGATCGGCACAAACGAAATCCTGTTGGCGCCAGCAGGCTTCCGCCTGGGCAAGTTCGCCGTCGATGACCGGTACCTCCGCCTGGAAATGCTGACATCCACCCGTCAGGATCAATCCGATCCAGCCAAGGGCAATGTGAAGCAGAAGGTGCTGCCTGCTCCCAACCGGCTTTCGGCCCATATTTTACCTCCGTGTGCGGTAACGATATGCTTGGCGATCGACAGCCCCAGTCCGGTACCACGGCCGGTTTCACGGCCATCGTCGATGCGATGAAATTTGTCGAAAATGTTTTCCAGCTGATCGGACGGAATGCCGCATCCGCTGTCGACCACCTGCACGCGCAGGGTGGCCGGCGACATTTCCGGCGCCGACATCTCGATACACACATCCCCGCCGGTTTCCGAAAACTTAAGCGCGTTGCCGATCAGGTTTTCCAACAACTGATAGATCCGTTCGCGGTCAGCTCTCACCTTGGGCAAATCCGCAACCGGTCGAATTTCAAGGGAAATGCCCCGGGCGATGGCGATCGGCGCCAGCTTCAGCACGCTGCGGCGCACGAGATCCGGTAGGCTCAGGGACTCAAAGACATAATCCATCATCCCGGCTTCCATACGGGAAAGATCCAGCATCCGGTTGACAGACGCAATCAGACGTTCACACTCGTCTTTGACGATCCCCAGCAGCTGATGTTCATTCTCCGGCTGCTGTCGGAAGCGTTCCTCCAACAACAGACTGGAGGCCTCCTTAATGGCCGTCAGGGGGGTACGCAGCTCATGGGAAACGTGGCGGATGAAGTCTTCTTTCATGGCGCTGAGCTCTCCCAAACGCAGGCACATGGTATCGAATTCCTGTGACAGGGAGGCGATTTCGGGCGGCGAATCAATCGCGGGCAGCGGCGTAAACCGGCCGGCGGCCACTTCACGCGTCTTGCGTTGCAGCGTTTTGATCGAGCGGTTGATGCTGCGGGTGTTGCCGAACGATACCAGAAGACCGATGGCAATGCCCACCAGCACCGTCAATATACTCATACGGACCACGGAGGTACTGATCCGGCTGGACAGTTCGATTTTTTCATCGCGCAGACGACGCACACTGCTGATCAAATGATGCAAATGCTGCCGTAGCGCCTCAATTAAATCGGACTTGCGCTCATGGTAGACCCCGGTGGTTTGGTCTTCATCCACGCGGACCAGTTCATGCTCCCGATCGACCAGCGCAAAATAATCGTGGCTCACAACACCGATACGTTCGACCTGGCGCGCAATGCCCTCCAGGGCCGCTAGGCTTTTCAAACGCTCGTGAATATTTAAATACGCCCGGCGAATTTCTTTAAAGCGACGGTAGAAGGCATCGTCTTTCGTCACCAGGTAGCGCTTCTCGAAGCGCACCAGGGACGCGGTTGTTTCCGTCAACGCTTCTCCCAGGCGGATAATTTCGCTGTCCACATGGGCCACTTTCTGTATAATTGCATTGAGACGGTTGAGCTGGATCGACACGAAAATCCCGACGGCCGCCAGCACCAGCATGACAACCAGGTAGCCGGACATCAGACGTTGAAAAAGGGGCAGGGGCATAGTGTAGTTGTGGAGCAAAGATCGGGCCAGCCCGGCCATGGCGGATTATTGAATTTAACCCTTTGTATTATTTAACATAATTTATAGTACCGCAAGCATGCAGAACAAATTTCTGTTGCGTAGCCATCGCCATATTACACAATTGTATACATTCGGCAAGATTTGCGACATGACGGGAGTCGACCCCTCTGGCTAAACTCAAGGAGCTGATCGGATCATCTAACGAACGCTCAGAGGTTTTTATCGCCTATCGGCGCTGAACGGAGGGAATCTAAAACCTGGACGATTTTCCGCGCGGAACCTCGTTTCATAGGGGTGCCGGAGCGTGACAATTCCTTCCGTG
This sequence comes from Desulfobacterales bacterium, assembly GCA_050114115.1. Classification (GTDB taxonomy): domain Bacteria; phylum Desulfobacterota; class Desulfobacteria; order Desulfobacterales; family UBA5852; genus JABZFP01. Next base: position 3,062 of record JASFTA010000144.1, read on the forward strand.
ATATTAGGCCTCAACTTTTCACCCCATCGAACGACGGGATGTTGACAGGTATGAAAGGCATCGGTTCCCAGTGCTCCGGGGCTGTCGTCCTCTGGATGGTGGTCGTTTTGCTAAGCGGCTGCCGCGCGCTGAACGCACCGGAGGGCACGAAACCCGAGCGGCCAGTTTTTGATATCCGTCAGACAGGCTCAGTCCGCAACCCGGCCCTGATCGAAGCCAGTGGGATGGCGCACGCCCGCCGGGAACCCGGTCTTCTCTGGATGGTCAACGACGGCGGCCATCCGGCTGAGCTTTTCGCTGTTGGAACGGATGGCCGCGACGAGGCCCAGGTCGAAGTCGAAGGCGCGGTCAATACCGATTGGGAAGATCTGGCCGGATTTGAACTGGGGGGCCGAGCGTTCATTCTGATTGCCGATGTGGGCGATAACCATGCCGTCCGGGATAGCGTCGACATCTACGTGGTGGCCGAGCCCGCACGCCAGGCCTCAGGCCGCTTCCCGTCCCGCATCGCCATCGCATGGCAGTTTCGTTTTCGCTATGAAGACGGCCCCCGGGATTGCGAAGCTGCCGGGGTCGATCCCCACGCGGAGCAGATTCTATTGATCACCAAGCGCACGACACCACCCCAAATCTACGCCCTGCCGCTGCGACCGGCGGCGGGCCTTGTGGCCACCGCCCGGCGCGTCGGTGAGGTGCCCTGGATCCCACCGCCCACCGATGCAGATCTGATCGCCGATCCACGTTGGGGGGCCATTAAGTCCCAGCCCACGGCCCTGGATATCCGCAGCGACAATCGTCTCGCCGCTGTGCTGACCTACAAGGACGCCTACTTGTTTCCCCGCGCGACCGGTGAAACCTGGCCGGCCGCTTTAGGTCGCGAACCGCTGACGGTTCGGCTGCCCCCGCTCAAACAGAAGGAAACCGCCGCCTTCGATCCAAAGGGACGCAAAATCAACGTATCAACCGAACAGCGCCCGACACCCCTGCTGGAGGTCGACCTGCCCCGTGGTCTTCACTAGAAGTGGTTTTAGCATATCTTCTGACCGCTTGGCGTGCATTTGGCGTCGCCATCAGAGGCGGGATTGATACGTCTGTTTTTTCAAGGAGGTACGAAAGGCGGCCTTTCGATACCGATTCTTAGGGATCTGTCAGCCGAAGTCGATGCCCACGTCGGGAATCGGCTTCAAGTTCTTCTCCCGGTCCACACACACCAGATGAATCTCGGCCCGCACGGCGGCCTTGGCCGCTCCCGGACGCCAGGCCTCCTGCTGCCAGACCAGCCGGTAGTCGCTGTCTTTTCGCACGGTCGAAACGATATCCAGGGTGTCACCGAATTCGGCGCCGTCCAGAAAGTGGATGTCCGCCTTGTAGACGGCAAAACCCAGGCCCTGCTCCTTCCACAAGGCCACCAGGGCCGCAGGCCCGATCACCCCTTCCCGGGCCCGTTCGAAATACTTGAGATAGTTGGCGTGGTAGACCACGCCGGAGTGGTCGGTGTCTTCGTAGTAAACCTGCACCGGCAGATGGTAGGTCTTCGGCGTCATGGGCCGTATCCCTTGGGGACCGCGCTGGCGCCGTTGCGGGTGACAACGAAGAGCCCGATATGGGCCAGTAGATTGGCGCTGTGGCGTGCCAGAAAATGCCGTCGCCACTGGTTGAGGATCAGATAGTGCTCGGCCACGATACGCAGGTTTTCTTCGCGGCAGAAAGCCCTGAAGTCCCGAATCGTCAGCACCCGGATATTGGGGGTGTTGTACCACTCGAACGGCAGGGCCGGTGATTTGGGCGCCCGGCCGCCGAAGAAAAGACCGGTCCGCAACGACCAGTGGCCGAAATTGGGGAACCCGACAATACCGAACCGACCGATGCGCATCATTTCCCGCAGAACGATTTGCGGATGCTTGACCACTTGAAGGGTCTGGTTCAGGATCACATAATCGTAGGCATCATCGGCAAAATCCACCAGCCCGTCATCCAGGTCACCCTGGTAGACCGGCAGCCCCAACGCCATGCCGTCCACCAGACGCAACCCGTCGATATCAACCCCCCGCCCACGGACCTTTTTACGGGTCACCAACGCCCCGAGCAGAGAGCAGTCCCCGCACCCCAGATCCAGCACACGGGCCCCTTCGGGAATAATCGCGGTGATCATGTCCCAGTCGGTCTGGGTCAGGGTGTTGACGTAATTCACGCGGCGGCGGTCATGTTGCAAGAGGCTGACTCCTTTGGCTGCCGTCGAGAAAAGCGGACGTGATTCGCGTGAGACGGTCGGT
>JASFTA010000145.1:0-5307 GCA_050114115.1 Desulfobacterales bacterium
GTCCGCAATCGGCGGCACGCTTGGCGCTCGTCTATGCAACGCAGGACCGGAAAGCGTTATTCTACGGCTTCGCAAGCCGTATCGCGAACTTTTTCCAAACTCGCCGGAATGATGCCTTAATTCGCGTTCATCATATCTGGCGCGCAAAGGGATTGAACTGCTTTTCCTTACCGATGGCGGTCTCGGGGCCGTGCCCGGTGTAAACCACGACCTGGTCGCCCAAGGTGAAGAGTTTCTCGCGGATGCTGCGGATAAGCGTATCGTAATCGCCACCGGGAAAATCCGTACGGCCGATGGATCCCTGAAACAGGGTGTCGCCCACAAAGACGTGGCCGTTGCGGTGCAGTGATATCCCCCCCGGGGTATGGCCGGGGGTGTGCAGCACCGTCAATGTCAAGCGGCCGACCTGGATCTGGTCGCCCTCCGCCACCGTCCGGTCCGGTGGCGGCGAGTTTTCCACCGACAGTCCAAACGCACCGGCCATCTGGTCGAGCTGCGCCAGCATGGGCGCATCCAGTGGATGAATAATCAGTTCACCGTCCGTGGCGTCCTTGATGGCCGCATTGCCGCCCACATGGTCGAAATGGCCGTGCGTGTTGATGATACGGGTAATCTTGAGTCCGGCACGCTGCACCACGTCCATGATACGATCCGCATCGGCCCCCGGATCGATGACCGCCCCCTCCTGAGTATCTTCACAGCCAATCACGAAGCAGTTGGCCATGATCGGGCCCACCGCCAATTTTTCGATGATCACAGTCTACCTCCTGGCCGCATCACCCCATCTCCTGCTGGCGCTCGGCTTCGGCCGCGCTGTGGGGTGGCGGTTTCATCTCGCCGTTTTCCAGCGCTTGGCGGATCCGGTCGAGAATGCCGTTGATAAAGGCGCCCGAGTCGGCGGTGCCGTATTTCTTCCCGAGATCGATGGCCTCGTTGATCGAAACGCTGTAAGGGATATCCGCTTGCCAGAGCATCTCAAAAACCGCCATCCGGATCACATTGCGGTCGACCCGCGGCATGCGGAATACCTGCCAATTCTCGGAAAAGCGCTCGACAACCGCATCGATTCGCGCCTGGTGGTCGAGAACCCCCCGAACCAGCCGGTCCATGAATTCCCGCGCTTTACGGGGAGGCGTGAAATTGCGGTGAAAAAGCGCCAGCGCCCCCTGGGGATCATCCGGACGGGCATCCAGAAAATACAGGGCCTGCAGGGCCAGTTCCCGCGCTTGTCGCCGCCTTCCCATGATCAGGCCTGGTCCACCACATCCATCAGATTGGCCATTTCGACCGCCGCCATGGCGGCACTCCAGCCCTTGTTGCCGGCCTTGGTGCCGGCTCGCTCGATGGCCTGTTCGATGGTATCGGTCGTGATGATGCCGAAAATCACCGGAAGATCGCCTTCCAGACCGACCACCGCCACCCCTTTGGAGACCTCGGCACTGACATAGTCGAAATGCGGGGTCGACCCACGGATAACAGCCCCCAGACAGATGATCGCGTCGTAGCGGTTCTTGGCGGCCATGCGTTTGGCCATCAGCGGGATTTCGAACGCCCCCGGCACGCGCACCAGATCGATGTCTTCGTCCCGGGCCCCCGAACGGACAAGGGCATCCACGGCCCCGCTGACAAGCTTCTCGGTGATGAAATCATTGAAACGGCTGACGACCAGGGCGAATTTCTTGCCCTCGGCCAGCAGTTTGGCTTCCAGAATCCTCGGCATGGTTTCTCCCTTCCATTATAGCGGTGGGCGTGTCCATCACTTCTCGGCGGTCAGGGCGTGGAGTCGACCGTCTTGAGCATGTGGCCCATTTTGAGTTTCTTGCAGCTAAGATAGCAGCGGTTGAATTCGTTGGGCTCGATTTCGATGGGAACCTGCTCCACAATGCTCAGCCCATAGCCCTCCAGCCCGACCATCTTTTTGGGGTTGTTCGTCATCAGGCGCATTTCGCGCACCCCGAGGTCCACCAAAATCTGGGCCCCGATGCCATAATTGCGTATGTCCGACTTGAAGCCCAACTCCTCGTTGGCCTCCACGGTGTCGAGCCCCTGCTCCTGAAGTGCGTAGGCTTTGATCTTGTTCACCAGACCGATGCCGCGGCCCTCCTGACGCAGATACAGGATGACCCCGGCGCCGGCGGCATCGACCTTCTGCATGGCCCGGTGGAGCTGATCACCGCAGTCGCAGCGCATGGAGCCAAAAACGTCGCCGGTCAGGCATTCGGAATGCACCCGCACCAGGATCGGTTTTTCCGGGTCGACCGCCCCTTTGACCAGGGCGATGTGGGTAAGGTGGTCGACATCGTTTTCATAGACCATGATGCGGAACTCGCCGGCCACGGCCGTGGGGATGATCGTCTCCGCCGCCCGTCGCACAAAGGACTCTTTCCTCATGCGGTATTCCACCAGATCTGCGATGGTGACGATGCCCACATCATGCCGCTGGCTGAATTTTTCCAGCGAGGGCATGCGCGCCATGGTCCCGTCGTCGTCCATGATTTCGCAGATCACCCCGGAGGGCCGCAACCCCGCCAGGCGGGCCAGGTCCACCGACCCCTCGGTCTGCCCGGTGCGCACCATGACCCCGCCCTTGCGGGCCCGCAGCGGGAAGATATGGCCGGGACGGACCAGATCGGTCGGTCGGGCCTCATCGCGCACGGCGGTTAGAATCGTGGTGGCCCGGTCGGCGGCGGAGATACCGGTGGTAACCCCGCAGCGGGCCTCGACCGAAACGGTGAAGCCGGTTTCAAACGGGGAGGTATTGTGATCCACCATCAATGGCAGATCGAGCGCATCGACTTTATCCGGCGTCAGCGAGAGGCAGATCAACCCCCGGCCGTGAGTGGCCATGAAATTGATTGCCTCCGCCGTTACTTTTTCAGCGGCCATGCAAAGATCGCCTTCGTTTTCACGATCTTCGTCATCCACGAGAATTACCATTTTCCCCTGGCGTATATCCCTGATGGCCTCTTTTACGGTCAGTAATGGCATCGGTTTAAGACTATCCTCCTTGGCGTAACATTGTTGGTACAACGGCGGCGAGACCGCGCCCCCAGCTTGCTCGAACGGTCTACAGAAAACCTGTCTTGTTCAGAAATTGCATGTCGATACCGCCGGGGGCGGCATCGGCCCGGTGAGCTTCGTCCTCGGCCGGCGTCGTGAACTTTTCCACGTATTTACCGATCAGGTCGGTTTCGAGATTGACCCGTGCCCCCACGGCCTTGAAACCCACGGTGGTCAGCTTGGCCGTATACGGAATGATACTCACCTGGAAGCCTTGGTGGTTAAAGGCATTGACCGTCAGACTGACCCCATCGACCGCGACCGATCCCTTGCGGATCAGGTAGCGGGTAATCTCCGCAGGAGCGGTGAAGGTAATCAGAATGGCGTTGCCCACGCTTTCGCGGGATTGAATCGTGCCCACGGCGTCCACGTGGCCACTGACGAGATGTCCGTCCAGGCGATCGGAAAGACGCAGGGCCCTTTCGAGATTGACCCGGTCGCCGTTGCGCGCTTCGCCGAACGTGGTGGTGGTCAGGGACTCGGGCGAGAGATCGACGTCAAATTGTCGGCCGGAAAGGGATACGGCCGTCAGGCAGGCCCCGTTGACGGCGATGCTGTCGCCGATGCGGGTCTGATCCAGGGCGAAATCGGCCGTCACGCGCATGCGACTGCCGGCGCCCGAGGGGCGTATGGCGTTGATCGTACCCAGACCTTCTATAATGCCGGTAAACATTCTGGTTAGCGCCAACCCCTGGTGTTAAAGAACAATCGGATCGTAAGGATCACTACGTAAGTTTTTAAAATAAGGCGGCCAAACCGCCTGTCAATCCACACGCGGGGCCGCCGGCCCACTTACGGGATAGGCTTCCACCATCAGGTCTTCACCGAACCGATGAATGGCTTCAATGCGGACGGCGCGGCTGTCACGCATCAGCGCCGGTCCGCGGCCGCCGCATAGCGGAATCCCGTCATCTCCGCCCAGCAGTCGGGGCGCGTAGAACAGGCAAAGCTTGTCGACGATCCCGGCCCGCAGGGCCGCCCCGGCCACCTGGCTGCCGCCCTCGATCAGCAGGCTGGCCAGGCCCATTTCCCCCAGCCGGTCCATCAGCCAGTTGAGATCAATACGCCCCTCCTGCAGCGGGGCCGCCAGCAGGCGCCCCCCGGCCGCCACAATCGCGTCACCCGCCGCCGGCGAGGTATCCGGTCCGGTGACCACGATGGTGGGTGCCGCGGAATGCTGCTGCAGCACCTTGGCCGCTGGCGAAATCGAGAGACGCGTGTCGAGGATGAGGCGTGTCGGGTCGCTGCCCCCGCCTTTGGGCAACCGCGTCGTCAAGCGGGGATCGTCGATCTTAACCGTGTTGATCCCCACCATGATGGCGGCGGCTTCATGGCGCAGGTCGTGAACGTAGCGGCGCGAAGCTTCGCCCGTGACCCACTTGGAATCGCCGGTGCGGGTGGCCATGCGCCCGTCGAGCGTGGCGGCGCACTTCAGGGTGACAAAGGGACGACGCGTGCAGATAAAATGGTTGAAGGCTTCGTTGAGACGGACGGCCTCCGCGGCGCAGACCCCGCTGGTGACGGCCACGCCTTGCTTTCGCAGCCAGGCATTGCCGCTGCCGGTCACGCCGGGGTTGGGGTCGTGCGCCGCCACAACCACCGCTTTGACGCCGGCCGCCAGAATGCGACGGGTGCACGGGGGGGTCTGTCCGGTATGATTGCAGGGCTCCAGGGTCACGTAGAGGGTCGCCCCCCGGGCGGCCTCACCGGCATCGTCGAGGGCGTTGACCTCCGCGTGTGGGCCGCCGTAGAAATCGTGCCACCCTCGCCCGACCACGCGGCCCTCACGAACCACCACGGCCCCCACCATCGGATTGGGCAGGGTACGCCCACGGCCCCGAACTGCCAGCGTCAGGGCCATCTGCATGTAGAACCGGTCGCGCATATTGGGGGATTTATCGGCCGTTCTGGCCGTCGTTGCTTCAGCGATTGCTCAGCAAACTCTTCAGTTCGGAAACGAAATCGTTAACATCCTTGAATTCCCGGTAAACCGAAGCAAAACGAACGTAGGCCACATCATCGAGGGCATGCAGTTTGATCATGATCTTCTCACCCAGCACCGAAGAGGAAATTTCCTTTTCACCGGTCTCGCCCAGGTCCCGCTCCAGCTCATCCAGAAAGTTGTCGATCATGTTCATGCTGATATTGCGTTTCTCGCAGGCTTTCTGGATGCCGGCCCGCACCTTTTCGCGCGAAAACACCTCCCGGCGCCCGTCCTTCTTGATGATCATGATCGGAATTTTTTCA
>JASFTA010000146.1:0-5300 GCA_050114115.1 Desulfobacterales bacterium
GTTAGGCACGGTGGGATCAAACCGCGAGCATCTCCGAGATGCTGATCTCATTTCCGAGGCGTAATGATCTCGGCTTCGCGGCGGCGGCGGACATCGTTTGCATCAAACCCCGGTATATCACGCGTATTTTGCTCGGGCCGTTGTGGGTTGTCACATACTTTACAATCCCCGAAACAAGTGCTTATCATTGTCCATTGTCCGCGTGACGATCGACTGATCGGAAGCGCTACGGCACCTTAAGCCTAAGCGGGAGGAAAATCACATCCATGAGTGAGGAGCGGCCGGATTCCAATGTCGTCGTGAGGCCCCAAGACGAGGTTGAGGTCCGCGAACCGCCGTTGTATAAGGTTCTCCTTCTCAACGACGACTACACCACCATGGAGTTTGTCGTCGAAATCCTGGTGAAAGTTTTTCACAAAGCTTACGACGATGCGACCCGCATCATGCTGATGGTTCACCGCAACGGATTGGGCGTATGCGGGGTGTACACATTTGAAGTCGCTGAAAGTAAAGTAGACACTGTCCATAAATTGGCCCGTGAAAGTGGGTTCCCCCTGAAGTGCACGATGGAAAGGGAATAAAACAATGATCAGTAAGGAACTCAGTGCAACGCTCGGCCTGGCCGTCAAAGAAGCCAAGAAAAGGCGCCACGAATACGTCAGTACCGAACACATTCTATTTGCCATCCTGTTCGACCACACCGGCATCGAAATTATCGAGAATTGCGGTGGCAGTATCGATAACATAAAAAAGGACATCGAGTCCTTTTTCAGTGAAAAAGTCGACAGCATCCCGGAGGGCCAGGAGTACGTTCTGCAGCAGACCCTGGGTTTCCAGCGTGTCATCCAGCGGGCGGTCAATCACGCCCGTTCGGCCGAGAAACCGGAGGTCAACGTCAGTGACATTCTGGCTTCGATCTTTCTCGAAAAAGATTCGTTTGCCGAGTACTTTTTAACCTCCCAGGGCCTGACCCGCCTGGATGTGCTCAGCTATATCTCCCACGAGGCGCAGCAGGAACCCTTCTCCAAAGGGCCGGGTGGTTTTACCAAGACCTCGGATGCCAAGGAAAAAAAAGAAAGCAGCCCCCTCGAGGCCTTCACGGTCGATCTTGTGCAGCGCGCAGCCGATGGCCGGCTCGACCCCCTGATCGGGCGATCGTCGGAACTGGAACGAACGCTGCAAGTCCTTTGCCGGCGCCGCAAGAACAATCCGGTTTTTGTCGGGGATCCCGGCGTTGGCAAGACCGCGATCGCCGAGGGGTTGGCGCAGCGGATCAATGATGCCGAGGTTCCCGACCTCTTGAAAGACGTCAAAATCTATGCCCTCGATCTGGGCGCCTTGCTGGCCGGTACGAAATACCGCGGCGATTTCGAAAAGCGTCTCAAGGGCGTGATTGGCGAACTCAAAAAAATTCCCAACGCGATCATGTTCATTGACGAAATCCATACCATCGTGGGCGCCGGCGCTACCAGCGGCGGCTCCATGGATGCTTCCAATATCCTGAAACCAGTCCTGACCACCGGTGAACTGCGCTGCATCGGTTCCAGTACCTACGAAGAGTTTAAGAACCATTTTGAAAAAGACCGGGCGCTCTCGCGCCGTTTCGAGAAGATCGAAATCCATGAACCCAGCGTCTCGGAAACCGTGCGTATCCTCAAGGGCTTGAAATCGCGCTATGAAGAACATCATCAGATCGTCTATACGGATGCGGCTTTGAAAGCGGCCGCGGAGCTTTCGGCCAAATACGTCAATGACCGTTTCCTTCCGGACAAAGCCATCGATGTCATCGATGAAGCCGGCGCCTTCGTGCGGCTGACCGGCTCGACGCGTCGCACCAAGATCAACCCGAGCGATATCGAAAAAATCGTGGCCAAAATGGCCAAAATTCCAACCCAGAGTGTTTCCACCTCGGATAAAACCAAGCTGGAAACTTTGGACGATCGTCTCAAGCACGTGGTGTTTGGCCAGGATGCCGCGATCACGTCCCTGGTGACCTCCATCAAGCGCTCCCGTGCCGGTTTGGGGATGCCGGGCAAGCCGGTCGGTTCGTTTCTTTTTACGGGACCGACCGGGGTCGGCAAGACGGAAGTCGCCCTGCAGCTGTCCCGGCTGCTGGACATTGAATTTCTGCGCTTCGACATGAGCGAATACATGGAGAAGCACGCCGTGGCCCGCTTGATTGGCGCACCGCCGGGGTATGTCGGCTTTGATCAGGGGGGGCTTTTGACCGATGGGATCCGCAAGCATCCGCACAGCCTCTTGCTGATCGATGAAATCGAAAAGGCCCACCCGGATATCTACAACATTCTGCTGCAGGTCATGGATCATGCCACCCTGACCGACAACAACGGCAAGAAAGCCGATTTTCGCAATGTGATCGTCGTGATGACCTCCAATGCCGGGACCCGTGAGATGGACACCCAGGCCATCGGTTTCGGCGACAAGCGCAAAGATACGGAAGCCAAGGGCAAAAAGGCCATCGAGCGTTACTTTAGCCCTGAATTCCGTAACCGTCTGGACGGCATTATTCAGTTCCATTCGCTGACGGTGGAGATCATGGAACTGATCGTCGACAAGTTCGTCAGTGAGCTCAATGAGCAGATGGCCGGCAAAAAGGTTTACATCAATATATCCGACAAACTCCGCAACTGGCTGGCCCGCAAGGGTTTCGACCCGCGCTTCGGCGCCCGCCCCCTCGGCCGGGTGATCCAGAAAGAAATCAAGGATCCTCTGGCGGATGAAATCCTGTTCGGCAAACTGGTCAAGGGCGGCGTCGTCTTCGTGGACCGGGAAGAAGGCGGTTTGACATTCAAAATGGATTGAGGCGGGTTTCGCCCGGGAATCTCTTCGTCCGTTAAGATTGTGCCATGGATGTATAAACCAGGATGCCGGTATTCCGCCTTTCCAACGACCTGACGTTCCCCCCGGCGCATCTGGCGATTCGAGAAGGTCTTCTGGCTGTGGGCGGAGACCTGAGCGTCGCGCGCCTTGTTCATGCTTACCGTCAGGGGATCTTTCCCTGGTATGCTGAAGACGATCCCATCCTGTGGTGGTCTCCCGACCCGCGACTCGTGCTCTACCCGCCGGAGCTTCACATCTCCCGATCGTTGGGTCGTCTGCTCAAGAAAAATCGATTCCGCTTCACCCTGGATCAGGCGTTCGAAGATGTCGTGCGCGGCTGTGCGGCGGTGCGTGGCGCAAACCACCCCGGCACATGGATCGTGCCTGAAATGATCACGGCTTACACCCGTCTGCATGCTGTCGGTTTGGCCCATTCGGTGGAAGCCTGGTGCGAAGGGCAATTGGCGGGCGGCCTCTACGGCGTATCCCTGGGCCGGACGTTTTTCGGGGAATCCATGTTTACGCGGATCACCAATGCCTCCAAGGCGGCCTTGGTGGTGCTGGTTAAAAACCTGCGCTCCCAGGGCTTCGACCTGATTGACTGCCAGGTCACCACCCCGCACCTGATCCAGTTCGGCGCGCGCGAAATTCCGCGAACGCGCTTCCTCAAGGCTTTGCGTCGTTCGCTTGCCCATCGGACCCTGCGGGGAAAGTGGTCTTTCAAGACCGGCGGTGGGATCGCGCTTAGTTGAAGACCGTCCGCAGGGGGCGATTGATCCCGGTTTGGGAAACGGCCCGGCACAGGGCGCGAACTTTGATAAGATCCTTGCGGCCCGGACGCTGTTCGACGCCCGAGCTGACATCGACGGCATCGGGCCGCGCGTCTTGAATGGCGACGGCGATGTTATCGGGTGTCAGCCCCCCCGCCAGGATGATGGGGGCCGTGGCGGGCAAACGGCGGGTTTCCGACCAGTTCCACAAAAGCGCATTGCCGCCCGGCAAGGGCCCCCCCACACATTCCACCAGATAGGCATCCGCGGCATACCGGTCGATTGCTTTGAAATCGGGCGACCCATTGTAAAACAAGGTCTTGATCACGGTGAGGCCATTGGCGCGCAACCGGTCCACCAGGGCGGGGGCCTCGCGGCCATGCAGTTGCACGGCGCGTAAGCCGGCAGTTTGGGCCGTGTGCATGACGGTATCGTAGCTTTCGTCGACGAAGACGCCGACAGGGCAGACGGATGCCGGCAGCACCCGGGTTATTTGCGCGGCACGCACCGCCGCGATGCTGCGTGGGCTGGGGGGGTAAAAGATGTAGCCGATGGCGTCCGCCCCTCCAGCGGCGCAGCTTGCCGCCTCCTGCGGCTGGGTCAGCCCGCAGATTTTGATCTGGGGATGGCGCCGCCCGTTGATCTCATCGGCGTTCATGGTGTCTCCTGCTGCCGATGTTCTTTTCACGAGAGGGATCCGTCTCGCCGGCCCGGATCATTGCCCGCAAGGCGGCTGTCGGATCTCCGGCACGCACCAGGGTTTCACCGATCAGGAAGTTGAATATCCCGCATTGCAAGTTACGGCGAATATCTGCCGGCCCGCCGATACCGCTGGCCGCCACCGGCACCTGCGCCGGATCCAAATCTCGGGCCAGCCCCATGGCCGTATTCAAGTCCGTTTCAAAGGTCGCCAGGTTGCGATTATTGATGCCCACCAGGGGCGCGCCGGCCCTGCGAACGGCGGTCAGATCCTCCGGGGTATGGATTTCGACCAGGGTGTCCAAACCGACATCGCGGCACAGCGCCAGAAGTTCCTCGAGCCGGTCTTGGGAAAGGATGCGGCAAATCAGGAGGACGGCGTCGGCGCCCATCACCAGCGATTCGTAGACCTGATAGGCATCGATCAGGAAATCCTTGCGCAGCACCGGCAAGGGAACAGCCTCGCGGGCTGATACGAGGTCCTCCGGTCCACCCTGGAAAAAGGGGCGGTCGGTCAACACCGAAAGGGCGGCGGCGCCGCCGGCGTGATAGGCACGGGCCGTGCGGGCCGCATCCAGATCGGGGCACAGCGGCCCCTTGGAGGGTGACGCCCGTTTGATTTCCGCAATGATATTAACGCCGGCGGGGCCGGGGCGCTCCAGGGCTTTAAAGAACGGACGCCGGGGTTCCGTGTCCCGGGCCTGTCGCCGCAGGGCGTCCGGCGGTACCCGTTGGGCCGCGGCGGCCACTTCTTCTTGCTTGTGGGCGACAATGCGCTTGAGGATATCCATGCTTTACCGGCAACTCCAGCTCGCGTGCGTTTTTATTATTCCAGGGCGTTTTCCTGGGTGAACTGCACCAACTCTTCCAGTTTGGCCTTGGCGGCCCCATCGTCGATGGCGTTGCGGGCCAGGGCCATGCCCGCTTCGAGGTCCTCGGCCCTGCCGGCGACCAGCAAGGCCGCGGCGGCATTCAGCAAGACCACATTGC
>JASFTA010000147.1:0-5289 GCA_050114115.1 Desulfobacterales bacterium
ACAGTCTGTATGTATTGCGCCATGACATCCAGCCCGACTATCCCGGTGCGCGGATCTATATCCTGGACAACCTCGGCGATGTCACCGGCGCGGCGTTGTTCGCTTTTGTGCTGGTCTACTGGGCGACGCCTTTTCAGTCCGTGGCCCTGGCCGGACTCCCTTTGGTGGCCGTCGCCGCGGGTTTGACCGGGGATAAGCGCCGCGCACCTTACGGTCGGTGGCTTACAGCCGGATTGGTCCTGGTCGCAATGATCATGGGGGTGGGTCTGGAGCGCGAGACCCTGAAACCCCTCAGCGGCCGCCTGGTCCATTATGAAGAATCGCGCTTCGGGCGCATCGTCGTGGTCCGGCAGGCCGAACAGACCACCCTGTTCAAGGACGGAGTCCCGGTCTTCGACAGCCAGAACGTAGCCCTGGCCGAGGAAACCGTGCATTACCCCCTGATCCAGCTGGATCGACCCACGAATGTCCTCCTGATCTCGGGCGAGGGCGGCATGCTGCGCGAACTGGCCAAATACCGGCCCGGACGCGTCGATTACGTCGAACTGGATCCGGCCATGACCCGCGCCCAGTTCCGTTTCGGCCTGCTGGCGCCGATTTCGGGGCTCAATGTCAGCCATCGCGACGGACGCGCCTTTCTGGCCGAGGCCGAGCGCCGCTACGATGCCATTCTCGTTTGCCTGCCCGAACCGGATACCTTTCAGGTCAACCGGTTTTTCACGGACGAGTTCTTCGGCCTGGTGCGCGCGCGTCTGAGCGACGACGGGGTCTTCAGTTTCTCCATGGCGGGTTACGACAACTACTTGGCCGCTCCCCAGCAGCGCAAGCTGGCCATGCTCTACCACACGGCCGCGCGCCATTTCGAAACCGTCCAACTGCTTCCCGGTCAGCGCATCTTCTTCATATGCCGCCAGGGTCCTGTGGATCTCGACATGCCCGCCCGGTTGGCGGAGCGCGGGATTACGTCCCACTATATTCGGGGCTACTTTGACGGCAACCTGACCGCCGAGCGGATTGCGCAGCTCAACGCGCTGGTGGCGGTGCCGGCCGCCCTCAACACCGATTTCCGACCACGCCTGATGGGGATCATGTTCGACCAGTGGTTTGCCCGTTTCGACACCTCGCCCATCCTTTTTTTTGCGCTCCTGGCCGTGGTGCTGACCCTTTATCTGCTGCGCACCACACGGGCCGCGTTCGTGCTGTTTTCGACCGGCTTTATGACCATGGGCAGTGAGATCCTGGTCATTTTTGCCTTCCAGGTCTTGTTTGGTTATATTTATTTTCAGATCGGCCTGATCGTGACGGTCTTCCTGGCCGGCCTGCTCCCCGGCGCCTGGCTGGGCGCACGCGCGGTCTCCCAGGCCAGGCGGGTGCTGGCTGCCGGCGATGGCCTCCTGATTTTGTGCCTGGCCGGTTTCAGCCTCGCCCTGGCCACCTTGGGGATGCGTTTACCGGCGGTGTTTTTTCTGGTATTCGGTTTTCTGGTGGCCTTGGTCTGCGGTTTTCAATTTCCCCTGGCCCTGGCCATCGAGGGCGGCCACGGCCGGGCCGTCAGCCGCACCTTTGCGGCCGATCTCCTCGGCGCAGCGGCCGGAACCCTGGTCACCAGCGTCGTACTGATACCTTATGTCGGGCTGTTCTGGACCACGGCCGCACTGATCGGGCTGAAGCTGATCAGCCTGGCCGTTGTGGGCGGGAGGCATGATGACCATCAACCGTAGACGGTTCTTGTACTGCAGCAGCGTGGCCCTCGGCGGCAGTGCCTTCATGGGGCTGCCCATGTGCTTCGCCGGCAGCCCGCTGGCCACGTCCGGGCCGGATGATATTCGGGGGCAAGTCTTCCGGGGCGATGCCCCGCCGCAGCGCTGGAAATGGTCACGTGAAGCCCTGCACTATCGTCGCCTGGAAGATGACCGCACCCAGTGCCTGATCTGCCCCAACCGCTGCACCCTGGCGCCGGGGGATCGCAGCGTCTGCCGCTCCAAGGTCAACCTGGAGGGTACGCTCTACACGCTGGCCTACGGCAATCCCTGTGCCGTGCACAACGATCCTGTGGAGAAAAAGCCGCTCTACCATTTCCGGCCCCAGACCAAAGTCTTCTCGCTGGCCACCACGGGGTGCAATTTTCGCTGTTTGAATTGCCAAAACTGGGAGATTTCCCAGGCGCGCCCCGAGGATGTGCGGTTTATCGAACTTTTTCCGGCACAGGCCGTGGCCGAGGCCGCCGCGCGCGGTTCCGTGGCCATTGCCTACACCTATTCCGAGGCCGTCACCTATTACGAATACATGCGCGACACGGCCCGTCTGGCACGGGCCCGGGGCCTCCAGAATCTTCTGATCTCCAACGGTTATATCAACCGGGATGCCCTGGAGGATCTCTGCGACGACCTGGACGGGGCCAACATCAATCTCAAGGCCTTCTCCGACGGCATCTACCGCAAATTGAACGGCGGCACCCTGCAGCCGGTTCTGGAAACCTTCAAAACCCTTCATCGCCGCGGGGTGCACTTCGAAATCACGACCCTGGTGGTGCCAGGCTACGTGGACGACGACACCATGACACGCGCCATGTGCGACTGGATTCTGGAAAAGCTGGGACCGGACCACCCCCTGCACTTCACGCGCTTCGTTCCCCGCTACAAGTTGAACCGCCTGCCGCCGACCCCCGTAGCGACCCTCGAGCGCTGCCGGGAGATCGCCCTCAAGGCCGGCCTGCACTATGTATACGTGGGCAACGTCCCCATGCATGCGGCCAATCACACCTACTGCCACCGGTGCGGCCGCCGGGTGGTGGAACGCCTGGGCTACCACATTCCCGGTTATCATCTGGAAGACGGGGCCTGCAAATTTTGCGGGACCGCGATTCCCGGACGCTGGGATGCCTGACCCGACCGCCGGTAAAGATATCCATCAGCGGCTCCTGCACTTCGTCAGCCGGGCCAACTGGGTGGTCTTCGTTGTCTTTCTGCTGGTCAGCCCGTTGGTGCCTGTGGCGGGATTCTCCCTGGGGGTCGTCTGCGGGGGACTCCTGGTTACCGGCAACTTCCATCTGGCCTACCGATCGCTCAACCGGTCTTTCCAAGGCGGGCGTCCGCCGGCTTTTCCCGTGGTGATGGCCAAACACTACCTGCGTTTCCTCGTCACGGGCGTGATTATCTTTTTGCTGATCAGCAACGGCATCGGCAGCCCCTTGGGGCTGCTGCTGGGATTGTCGGTCGTGGTGGTGAGCTTGCTGGCGGCGTCCGTCGTCGAGGCCCGGCGGATGGTGCGAGCGAAATCGCAGGGGGGATGATACGGCCGGCCGTCGTTTGGACCGCCGCCTGGGCGCGTCATTACTTGCGGGATTCAGGGTTAGGGGCCTATCGGCAGCGGGGGCTGGCCTGGCTCGTGTAGGCGCTGCCGTTCACGCGGGCGCCCTGATCGGTTTCCTCGATCGGCCAGAAAAATTCACGCCCATCGCTGGCCGATAAAACGAGGATCGCACGCCCCGCTACATCGGCGACCAGCACCCATTGGCCCTGGTGGGCGTCGCCGCTGCTGCTGGATGCCGATGCCCCGGCAATCGAGATAAAGGTTTCACTCTGGCTCTCGAACCCGTAGGTGCCATCGCTGCAGAAATCCATCGTGGTCTGCGACGCCGATGCGCCGGAGCCACCGCCCCCGGCACCACCGGGACTGTAGTCACTGTGGCTGCTGCCGCCGCTAAGCCGCAGACCCGCCAGTTGCGCGCGCCATTCGCGCGCCAGCGGCCGGCGCCAGTTTATCGAGTGCACCACGGCGGCCACGGACGATCGCAAACGATCGGTGTCAGCAGGGCGGCCCAAACCGACCACCGCCACGGCGTTGCCGTGTTCACCCGCCCGCAGCGAGGCCAGCAGCAAAGCCGGGCCCTCGGCGGTCAGCGCCGTGAAGCGCGCATCGAAACCGCCGGGGGCGGTCTGGCGGCTTTCTTCGCCGGTGACCTCGATGCCCTGCTCGGCCAGCACCTCGCCAACGCGTTCCACCAGCTCGTCGACGGTTGCCTGCGAAGCGCCCCAGATGCCCAGGCGGGTGCCGGCCTTCGGTGAGGCCAGGATGATGCCCCACAGATCGGCATCATAGGCCCCGGCGAAACCCGCCGGTACCGTCAGGGCAATCCCCACCTCCGGCGATGCGATGGTCAGACCGCCCGTGATGGCGCGTTCCGGGGTGATCCTGACGGGGCCTTTCGCGTCGGCGGCTGCCGGTGAAAGGACGAACAGGAGCATCAAGACCACGCCGATCAATCCGAAAGGCCATCTCCCGAAGATACCTCTATGGTACATTAGGTTTCGCATCCGAAACTCCTCTCCCGGTATCGGTTGAATTCGGTGTGATTGTCGGAAAGCCGCGGTGAATGCCGGGCGATGTTTCGTCTCCGCCGCCGTGCTTCCGCGGTAAATCGGCGGCGGGCCGGGTGGCAAAGCAGGGCCGGGACCCGCGCGGTGGCGCCTTTCGAGGGGATGGCACGCAGATCCCTTGGTGTGGCCTCAGGGCAGATCATTGACCCACGCGCCTCCACGCATCCATTTCTCGTGAATTTTTTTGAGTTCGCCGCTGCCCTCCAGGGTGATCAGGAAATTCTGCACCCAATTGATCAGCAGGGCATCCTCGTTCATGGCGATCCCCAGGGGTTCGAAGGTCAGCGGCGACTTGCCGGCCGCCAGGGCCTTGTCCTGATACCGGTAGGCGGTCAGGGCGCAGAAGGGATAGTCAGCCACCATGACATCCGCCTTGCCGTTTAAGATCAGTTCAATGGCGTCGTCATAATTATCGGTAAGGACGAGTTGGGCCTTGGGCATCAGCGTTTCCGCAAATTGCTGGCTGGTCGATTGTTTGAGTGCGGTCACGGTGACCGAGGGCGCGTTTAAGCCCTCGCTTGCCTGCATGTCGGTATAGCGCGCGGCTTTGGCCAGCAGCCCTTTGCCGGAGACGAAATAGGGCCCCACGAAAGCAACCCGGGTGTTGCGGCCCGGGGTGGCCGTCATACCGGAGACCACCATGTCGATCTTACCCTTTTCCAGCGCCGGAAGAAGATCGGCAAAGTCCATCGTGTCGAACTTGATCTTGACCCCCATGGCGTCGGCCATGCGTTCGGCCAGATCAATATCCAGCCCGATCAGCGTGCCCTGTTTACTGGTGGCATTCATGGGCGGCTGCTGGCCGGTGGTGCCCACCACCAGTTGACCGCGTTTGAGGATGCGCTCCAGCGTGGCGCCGGCCGATGCGGCCGTGACCAAAACCAGCGATAGCAATAACACGAGCGACAGG
>JASFTA010000148.1:0-5249 GCA_050114115.1 Desulfobacterales bacterium
ATTGCTAAACCTCTGATGGTCTAGACGCGCAATTTGGCGCAGAAGGGGAGGTGGCCATGGCGGAAAATACCAGAGTGCATGCCTATATCGCAGGACGGGTACAGGGCGTTGCCTTCCGTTGGGAGACCCAGCGGGTGGCCGAACAACACCAGGTGCGGGGATGGGTGCGCAATCTGCCCGACAGGCGGGTGGAGGCGGTTTTCGAGGGTCCGCGCCCGCAGGTCGAAGCCGTTCTGGAGTGGTGTCATCAGGGGCCGGCCATTGCCCGGGTGGATGCGGTCGATGTTCAGTGGGAAGACTTTAAGGGGGAGTTTGAGGGCTTTTCAATCACCTATTAGTGCCCATCCATCAAAGGGTCCTATTGTTCATTTTCTTTCACGTGAAAGAAAACGAACCAAAAGAAACCGCCCGTGTCCCGCTTAATCCTGCGCGTCGGCGCTGCAGCCGGCGCGCGTCGGAACTCGCTTCGCTCAAACAGGCCGACGCGCGATTCCCGTCCGCATCACCGATGCTCGGCGCGGGACAAAGGGGGCTAACCAGAACTTCACACAACGTGATCAAACCACCCATTCGATTGGTTGGAGACATACTGACATTCAAAATCGATTTGCAGACGGTTTTGTAAAAAGTTCGAGAGCAAGGCTTGCGAGGCCCGAGGAATGAGGCGTACGATCGTACGCCGCAATGACGAGGGCTGAAGCGTAACGCCGCTATCGGGCTTTCTACAAAACCGTCTCGTCAGAATAAGGCTTCGACAAAATCCCTGGCATTGAAATCCTGCAGGTCTTCGATCTGCTCCCCGACCCCGACATGTTTCAGGGGGATGTCCAGGGTGCTGCAGATACTCACCACGATGCCCCCCTTGGCCGTGCCGTCCAGCTTGGTCAGGGCCAGGGCATCCAAATCGAGGGCCTCATCGAAGAGCTTGGCCTGGGAGAGGGCGTTCTGGCCGGTGGTGGCATCCAGGACCAGCAGGGTCTCATGGGGCGCGTCGGCCATTTTTTTACCTACGGCACGTTTGATTTTCTTGAGTTCTTCCATCAGGTTGACCTTGGTGTGCAGGCGTCCGGCCGTGTCGATCAAGACCACGTCGGCGCCGCGCGCCAAGGCGGCTTCCACGGCATCATAGGCCACGGCCGCCGGGTCGGCCTGATCCTGGTGCCTGACGATGTCGGCCCCGGCGCGTTCGGCCCAGATCGTCAACTGTTCGATGGCCGCCGCGCGAAAGGTGTCGGCCGCGGCAATCAGCACTTTGCGGCCTTCCCGGGCATGGTGGGCGGCGAGTTTGCCGATCGTGGTCGTTTTGCCGACGCCGTTGACACCGACGACCATGATGACGCGGGGGCGGGCCGCCACGGCTTTTTCAATCTCCGCCGCCGGCTTTTCGATAAGCGCCAGAATTTCTTCGCGCAGGGCGGCCCGGAGCCCGTCCACCGTTTCGATCTTGGACGCTTTGCGGGCGATTTTGGCGATCAGGTCCATGGCCGTGCGCACACCGATGTCGGCCGTAATTAAAAGTTCCTCGAGTTCTTCGAGGGTTTCGTCGTCGAGTTTGCGCTTGCGGCTGAAAAGATCTTCGATGTCGGTGTTGAGGAAATCACGGGTTTTGGCCAGACCGTTGCGCAGCCGTTTGAACAGGCCGCGCCGGGGTATATCCTGCTCGGCCGTCTCAGCGGTCTCCATTTCTTCGCTGTCGGTGACTGGCGGTAGGGCCTCATCTTCGGTGAGCGCCTCTTCGCGGGCCGGTGGTGAATCCGAAGCGGGAAATTCGGCCATGGCCGTCGACGCTTCCGCTTCGCCCACCGGTGGCGAATCCGGGACGGGTAATTCGACTGCTTCAGACGGCCGATCCGTTTCCTCCTCCTCAGCGGCCGGGGGGGCATCCACCGGTTCTTCTTTGCTATTTTCCTTGCGGCGTTTAAACCATTTTAATGCCATCTATTGTTCTCCTGCCGTTTGAATACGGCCCGCTCGGCGACTGGGGGGCGGGAGGGGGAGAAGTCCTCAACTGTCTTGGACGGGACGATGTTTAAGCCGCGTTGCGTTCGAGGTTCACCGAGACCACCTTGGAAATGCCTTTCTTCTCCATGGTAATACCGAACAGCGTGTCGGCGAATTCCATAGTCTTCTTGTTGTGGGTGATCATGATGATCTGGGATTTTTCGCCGATGATTTTCAATAATTCGTTGAAGCGCAATACATTGGCGTCATCCAGCGGGGCGTCGATTTCATCCAGGAGGCAGAAGGCCGCCGGTTTGATCAGGAAGATGGCAAAGATAAAGGCGATCGCCGAAAGCGCTTTCTCGCCGCCGGAGAGCAGACTGATGCGGGTGACCTTCTTGCCCGGGGGCTGAATCATCAGCTCCACCCCGGACTCCAGGGGACGCTCCGGTTCCGCCAGCACCAGCTTGGCCGTGCCCCCTTCGAACAGACGCGGAAAGACCTCCGCCAGTTTTTCATTGACCTGCTCGAAGGTGGCCAAAAAGCGTTTCTGGGTCACGGTGTTGATCCGTCGGATGAC
Organism: Desulfobacterales bacterium; assembly: GCA_050114115.1. Taxonomy (GTDB): domain Bacteria; phylum Desulfobacterota; class Desulfobacteria; order Desulfobacterales; family UBA5852; genus JABZFP01. Next base: position 2,522 of record JASFTA010000148.1, read on the forward strand.
CTGGTGAAGATCGTCGATGGCCTGATTGAGGTCGTCGCGCTGTTCGCACAGGAAGTCAAAACGGGTTTTAAGCTGTTCGTACTCCTTGATAGCCCCCAGGTTGACGTCGTGAATATTGGCGATCTTCTTGCGGCAGCGGTCCAGTTCCGCTTCGGTTTCCTCGGGGCCCAGGTCGAATCCGTCCGGGTGCTGGGCTTCGATCTCGTGCCGCAAGGTGTCGATGCCGTTATGATAGCGCTCGTCAAGACGGTTGACGATATTTTCGCACTTGATCCGCCGCTGGGAAAGTTCCAGTTCGAGCAAGCGCAGCTTCTCGTTGTTTTTTTCCCGCTGGGTCTGCACCTGGGCGATGGCCGCATCACTTTCGCCCAGGCGGGCATCGATGGCCTGATAGCTGGCTTCGTTGGTATCCAGAACGTCGCTCAGGCGCTGCAGATCGGCATAGAGGCCGGATAGATTTTCTTCCGACTGGTGGATGCGCTGCTGGGCGTCCTCGCGGCGTTCGCGCTTGGCGCGGATTTCCTCCACCAGGGATTCGAAGCGCGCTTCGCCGTCGGCCTGGAATTCCTTCAGGCGGCGGAGACTGGCGAAGGTGTTTTCGAGTTTGGCCTGGTGGGCCGTCAGCCGGACCTGGATGTCCATTTCACGCTGGTGGAACGATTCCATCTCGTGGGTAATTGTGTCGATTTCCCCGGTCAGCGCGGTTACCTGCTGCTGGGCCTGTCCGACCTCTTCGGCCACCTCGCTGAGGATTTCATCATAGCGGCTGATCTCGCTGTCAATATCGCTCTCCTCACCCAAAAGCCGTTCCTGCTCCAGCTGGACGATCTCCAGGTGCCGGCGGGCGGCCTTGAGATCCTCCATCGCCTTGTAGAGCGCTTTTTGGGATTCGATTTCATCCTCGACCAGATGGTTCTTGGTTTCGAGCTCCTGCCGCAGTTCATTCTCGAGGCTCTGGACCGCGGCCTGAAGGGCGGTTTGCACCTGTTGTTGGGACTGGATTTGTCCATCCAGCCCGGCGATGCTCTTGTGCAGCTGTCGGATTTCCTGCTTGTGGGCCAAAATACCGGCGCTTTCTCCACCGCGGCCGCCGGCGATCGTTCCCTGGCAGGAGACGGTCTCGCCCTTGAGGGTTACAATCGACCGGAAAACCCCATTGCGGTTGAAACGCGCAACGGCCGTCTCCAGGTCATCGGCCACGGTCACATGCCCCAGCAGGGCTTCGGCGACATCATCATAGCCTTCGTTTACGACCACATGGTTGAGCAGGCGTTCGTTCGCCGGTGGTGGCGGGGCCTGCGGGGCGGTTAAGGGGCGCGTGTCGGGCAGCGGCACGAAACCACTGCGCCCGGCCCGGCCCTGCCGCAAAAAGTCGATGGCGTTCATGGCCTGCTCTTGGCGGTCCACCAGAACATACTGCAGGGACTCGCCCAGGGCCGCTTCGACGGCGGCTTCGTAGCCCGGTTGCGGGGCAATGATGTCGGCCACCAGACCGCGGATGCCTTGTGCGCGGCGTTTTTCCGGCGTTAAGCCTTTCATGAGCGCCTTGACACCGTCACGGTACCATTCGAAATTCGCCTCCATCTTCTTCAGGCTGGCGTAGCGCGAATGTTGCTTGCTGCGTTCCAGTTCCAACCCTTGGACTTTCCGGATCTGATCGGCCAACTCCCGGCTTTTGACTTCCAGGCGGGTGCGTAGCGCCTCGATTTGGCGCTTCTGAACCTGGATTTCTTCCTGCAGGGTTTCCAGGGCGCGCGTGGCCTGCCGTTCGTTTTTCTCGGCCGTGGTCATGGCCCGCGAGGCCAGGATGACCTCCTCTTCGGTTTTGCGGATGCGCCGCTGGAGATTTTCGCGCGTGTTCTGGGCCGTCTGGTGGATGTTGCGGTAGCGCGCCTCCTGACCGACGAGATCGGTCAGACGTGCCTTGTGGGTGTTCAGCGCGGCCTGACGGGCCTCCAGGGTTGCGGCGATCTCACGCGAGACGGACCGTTCACGTTCCAGTTCGGCGCGAATACCCGCGCTGGCCTGCTGGAGCGCATCGTGCTCGGTTTCGGATTCGACAATCTCGGTGCGCATGCGTTCGTTCTTGCGGGCAATCTCCGCGCGCGTGCCATCCAGCGATTCGACTTCGGTTCCCAAGCGCTGGGATTCTTCACGCAGGTGGGCGATGTCGTTCTCGGTTTTGTCGATCTGACGCTGCTGTTCGAACTGCCGGGATTTCTGCTCGGCAATCTCCTGGTTCTTCTGCCAGCGCTGGATTTTGATCTCCTCTACGGCGGCATCCAGCTTCTTTATCTCGGCCACATGGCTGAGGTCGGCATCCTGCAAGGTTTTGAGCACGCCTTCCGATTCAGCGATCTCGCGGGCGTAGGCATCGAAATAATGCAGCCCCAGGAAAATATCCAGTGTGCGGATGCGTTCCTGGTAGGTTTTGAAAAGCTCGGCCTTGCGGGCCTGGCGTTTCAGGCTGGCCATCTGGCGCTTGATTTCACCGATGATGTCCATGATGCGGTAAAGGTTTTGGTTGGTGGACTGGATCTTGCTAAGGGTTTCCTGGCGCCTGTACTTGAATCGCGTCACCCCGGCGGCTTCCTCGATAAAGTGACGGCGCTCTTCGGGGCCGGCGTCGGTGATGGCGCCGATGTTGCCCTGTTGAATGACGGCAAAGGATTTCGTGCCCAGGCCGCTGCCCAGAAAGAGGTTGTGGATGTCTTTCAGACGGCAGGGC
>JASFTA010000149.1:0-5238 GCA_050114115.1 Desulfobacterales bacterium
CCAAAATTGATGCCTTCTTCAAACTCATGAACGAACAGGGCGCTTCCGACCTGCACCTGACAACCGGTCAGCAGCCAGCTTTGCGCATTCGCGGCGAAATCGAACGCATTAAATACAAAGTCCTCGATAGCGACGAGCTTCGCGGTATGCTTTATGAAATCGCCCCCGAGGATAAAATCAAGGTGTTTGAAGAAACCGGCGACATCGATTTCGGTTACGAAATCCCCGGCCTGGCCCGCTACCGCTCCAATTTCTTCATGCAGAAAAACGGCGTGGCCGCGGTCTTTCGCGAAATCCCTGACACGATTATGACCATCGAGCAGCTCAAGCTGCCCACGGTGATCGGCAAGCTGGCCACCCTGCCGCGCGGTCTGGTGCTGGTGACGGGTCCTACGGGCAGCGGCAAGTCAACGACCCTGGCAGCCATCGTGCACGAAGCCAACCGGTCCCGCAAAGATCACATCATCACCATTGAAGATCCGATCGAATTTGTGCACCAGAGCCAGATGTGCATCGTCAACCATCGCGAAGTCGGCCTGCACACCAAGACCTTTTCTTCGGCCTTGCGGGGGGCCTTGCGCGAAGACCCCGATATTATTCTGGTGGGCGAAATGCGCGATCTTGAAACCATTTCGCTGGCCGTCGAGGCCGCCGCCACGGGTCATCTTGTCTTCTCGACCCTGCACACCTCCAGTGCCCCCAAGACGGTGGACCGGGTGATAGAGGTTTTTCCGCATGATCAGCAGGAGCAAATGCGCTCCACGCTTTCCGACGGTTTGCGGGCGGTCGTGGCGCAGGTCCTTTTCAAACGCGTCGACATCAAGGGCCGTGTGGCGGCCCTTGAGATTCTGATCGGAACGGCGGCCGTGCGCAACCTCATCCGGGAGGCCAAGACCCACCAGTTGCCGTCCATGCTCCAGACGGGTAAAAAATACGGGATGGTGCTCCTGGACGATTCCATCATGGATCTTCTCAACAAAGGTATGATCAGTCCCGATGATGCCTACATGAAAGCGAACGACAAGGGGCGTTTCCGGCCGCTTCTGCAGAGCCCGCCCACCGATTTTACCGAGGCTTAACCAGGAAGGTTTGACCGATGCGAAAAAATGAAATCGACCATATTCTCACCCGCATGCTCGATTCCCATAAAAACGTTTCCGACCTCAACCTGACGGTGGGCAAACCTGCCCAGGTCGAAAGCGCCGGTGTTCTGCTGCCGGTGGAAATGCGGCCGCCGATCAAGGAGCTCTCACCCTTTCAAACCGAGATCCTGGCGCTGAACCTCATCAATTCCGACCGGCGCCTGACCCGCGATCTGCTCACCAACGGTTCCTGCGACCTTTCCCATGCTCTGCCCGGCAAGGCCCGCTTTCGCGTCAATATATTCTCCCAGACCAGCAATTACTCCATCGTGTTGCGAAAGTTGGAGTCCAAGGTCCCGACCATCAAGACCATGAATCTGCCGGAGTCCTTTTTTAATATCGCCCAGGAAAAAAACGGCATCGTGCTCTTCACCGGCGCCACGGGTTCGGGTAAGACCACCTCTTTGGCCGCCATCCTGGATGACATCAACGAACGCCTGTCCGTGCATGTGGTTACCTTAGAAGACCCGGTCGAGTATCTGCACCCGCATAAAAAGGCCACCTTTAATCAGCGCGAACTCGGTCTCGATTTCGACAGCTATGCCAACGGCCTGCGGGCCGCCCTGCGCCAGGCGCCCAAGGTCATTCTGGTGGGCGAAATGCGCGACCGTGAAACGGTTGAAATCGGTTTGAGTGCCGCCGAAACCGGTCATCTGGTCTTTTCGACCCTGCATACCGTGGATGCCGGTCAAACCATCAACCGTATCCTGGGCATGTTTTCCACCGATGAGGAAAATCAGGTGCGTATCCGCCTGGCCGACACCGTGCGCTGGATCGTCGGGCAGCGCCTGCTGCCCAAAGTCGGTGGTGGGCGGGTGGCGGCTTTCGAAGTTCTGCGCGGCAACATCCGGGTCAAAGACAGCATCCTGAACGGAGAATCCGAAGGCAAGACTTTTTACGAAATCATTCAGCAAGGCGCGGCGTTCGGCATGACCACCTTCGATGAGTTTATCGTGCGCCTTTATGAGCAAGGTTTGATTACCCAGGAAACCGCCATGGCCTATGCTTCGCGCAAAGGTATTGCCGGCCGCGGTATCGATATGGTCAAGTCGGCCCGCGGTGAAGCCACCACGGATATCGATCGTTTGGAGGTCGATCACCAGTACACCAAGGGCCGCCGCGCCCGCTGATTTTTCAAGATGGCCTGTTGGTCGCCATGCCAACCGGATCCCCATCACGGTATCCGGTTCAACGGCGCCATTGATAATTGAGAGGCCATTGAGGAGAAGCGTCCGATGGAAGTCCAATGCGATAGCTGCCAGGCACGGTTCAACGTGCCGGATGACAAGCTGCCGGCCGGAAAAAGTGTTTCGGCCGCCTGCCCGAAATGCAAACACAAGATCAAAATCGAGGCCCCCTCGCCTTACGACGATCCGGCGGCCGGTGGTGACGGCGGGGATGGGGATCAATACGATGCGGCCGAAAAGCCGTTTGATTTTATCGAAGAAGATGCTCTTACGGCCCTGGTCTGCGAAGACGATCCGGCCGTGCGCGAAAAAGTAAAAAGCACGCTGGTCTTGATGGAGTATAATGTATCGGTTGCGGGCACAACGCGTGAGGCCCTCAAACGCATGCGCTATCACAATTACGATCTCGTGGTCCTCAATGAGAAATTCGACAGCAGCTCGGCCGATACCAATGGGGTGCTGGTATTTCTGGAACGGCTGCCCATGACCACGCGTCGGAGTATCTTCGTGTGCCTCATCGGCGGTCGCTACCGCACCATGGACCACATGATGGCCTTCAATAAGAGCGTCAACATGATCATCAATGCTAAAAACATGGATGAATTCGGTAAAATCCTGAGCTCCGGCATCACCGACAACGATCTTTTCTACCGGATCTACCGTGACACCCTCAAAGCACTCCAGGGTTACGCCTGAGAAAACCAATGACCAGACATCAGCCCTACGGGTGCCGTGATTATCGCCACGAAATGATTCTGGTGGGCCTGCATGAACGTTTGCGCCGTGGTGATCTTTCCGAAGAAGAGCGGCAGAAGATCGAGCAGGAAATCGAGAAAATCGAAGAAGAACGTTTTCGCTAATTTATTACGAACCCTTAGGGTCGCGTTCATCCGATTGTGGTGAGGATTAGCCGCGCAGCGGGGTGGCATTGAAATGCCCTGCCCCCTAAAGCACCTTTCCTCTTCCGAGCGGAGTTCCAGGCGTTCTCGGAACATAACCCTGATGGGTACGTGAAAAGTCGAATTTTTCCGGGGCTTGTCATGCGGGCGAAAGCCCGCACCCGTAATGCCAGCATGGTCGGGATGCCGGATCCGTCATCCCGGACCTGATCCGGGACCGGCATGACTACATTCTTTTAACCCACATGCATATCGATCACGGCGGCGGCCTGGCAGAAATATCCGCCGCCTTTCCCCAAACCCGGTGGTGGGCCATCCCCGGGGTTTGCCCCATGTGGCCGAGCCCTCCCGATTATGGGCCGGTAGCCTGAAAACACTGGGCGCCACGGCGGAGGCCTACGGCCCGATCGCGGCTGTGCCGGCCGACCGTCTGTTGGCGGCCGACGACTTGGACGATTCTCGCATTGAGGTCATTTTTACGCCGGGGCATGCCCCCCATCACATCAGCTACCGCGTCGACCGGCTGCTCTTCGCCGGTGAGGCCGGTGGCGTCTGTCTTGCCGCGGCCCCGGGGCATGACTTCATGCGCCCGGCCACACCGCCGCGCTTCCGGATGGACATCGCCCTTGAGAGCCTAAAGGCGCTCATCGATCTGCCCCCCTCTAAAATCTGCTACAGCCATTTCGGCCTGCGGGAAAACGCTAGCGGGCAATTAGAGCAGCACCGCCAGCAACTCCTGCGCTGGCGCGCAATCGTGGCGGACGAAGTTCCCCGACACCCGGCCGGCCGAGCACAGGGCCCCTGTCTGCAAAGACTTCTGCGGGAAGACCCCGGGATGCACGCCTTTCAACAACTGTCCGCGCCTGCACGCCGCCGGGAAATCGGTTTTTTGAAGAACAGTCTACAGGGGTTCATCGAGGCGTTTGAGGAAGATCACCCGGCGGGTTGAGAGTCCCCCGTGGGGACGTCCGCTCCTGGTTAGTGTCTTTGCAGAAATGGCAGATTTCGGTTCAGGCTCCCGCCTTGCAGCGGGATTTCACATCGATTTATTGATCGACGGTTGGTGGTCAACAAACCGCAGGGATTTTAGACCAACGACGACGTTGTCAATCGCGCAATTGATGCGTCGTTCGCTACATCGAGGACTTCAAACGAGCGCGATCGCCGGTCTGGGCCGAAAGATGCCGTTGGTGGAGGGATACTAGTCACCGACCTGGCGATAGCGGAAACAGCCCACGATATGGTCGTTGACCATACCGACGGCCTGCATGAGGGCGTAACAGATGGTGGGGCCCACAAACCGGAAGCCGCGCGCCTTGAGATCGCGGCTGATGGTGTCGGAAAGCGGGGTCCAAGCGGGAATTTCGGCCGTCGTGCGCCATTGGTTAAGGATGGGCCGCCCCCCGACAAACTGCCAGATGTAACGGTCAAAGGAACCGTGGGCGGCCTGGACGGCCAGAAAGGCGCGGGCGTTGGTGATCGCGGCCTTCATCTTGAGCCGGTTGCGGATCAGTCCTTTGTCCTGCAGCAGGGAATCAATTTTGGCGGGGCTGTAGGAAGCCACCCTCGCGGGGTCGAAGCGGTCAAAGGCGGCCCGGTAATTCTGACGTTTCTTCAAGACCGTTAACCAGCTCAGACCGGCTTGAACCCCCTCCAGAATCAGAAACTCAAACAGCAGACGATCATCGTGGACCGGCCGCCCCCATTCTTCATCGTGATAGGCACGATAGAGGGGGTCGTCGGTGACCCATTCACAGCGCTTCGGCATCGGTGGTCTCGCTGATGATTCGCAAACCCTCCAGGGTCAGCGCCGATTCGACAAATTCAATGGTTTCGGCCACATCTTTCATCAGCGGGGCCAGGCCGCCGGTGGCGATAACCTTCGGGACGCCGCCCATCTCGCGCGCCATCCGCCGCACCATGCCATCCACCAGACCGGCATACCCGAAGATGACGCCGGCCTTGATGGACGTAATGGTATCCTTGCCGACCACTTGTTGGGGGGGTTTG
>JASFTA010000150.1:0-5217 GCA_050114115.1 Desulfobacterales bacterium
TATGGCTTGCAGACTTGAATTGTTTCCGTCCATCTCAACGCGATGCGCTACAGGAGGTTTTAAATGGCTGGTGGAATCAACAAAGTTATCCTGGTGGGGCACCTGGGGCGCGACCCGGAAGTGCGCTACACCCAGGACGGTCGGCCGATCTGTAACTTTACCATGGCCACGTCCGAGCAGTGGCGGGACAAGAGTACGGGGGAAAAACGCGAGAAGTCCGAGTGGCACCGTGTGGTCGTGTTTGGCAAACTGGCCGAGATTTGCGGCGAATACCTCGCCAAGGGCCGTCAGGTCTATATCGAGGGCAAGCTGCAAACCCGCAAATGGCAGGGGCAGGACGGCCAGGATCGCTATACCACCGAGGTTGTCGTCGATCAGCGGGGCACCATGCAGATGCTGGGCTCGCGGGACAATGCCGGCGGTGGTGGCGGCGGCGGTGGATTTCGGCAGGGCGCACCCTCCGGTGGCGGTGGTGGCGGGGGCTACGGGCAGAATGCGCCTTCCGGCGGCGCGTCTGGCGATAATTACGGCCAGCCCAGTTACCCCGACAACGAAGACGATATCCCCTTTTGAATCGACGGCCTGCGGTAAGTCTAAAGCCAGTAGCCTCCCGTTCGGTTTGAGTTGTTCCTTCAGAACGGACGCAGGGCCTGGGCGTATGTTCTTTTCGATTTCGTAAACAATTTTACGATCAAGACCACGGTATGCATTGATCACGCAATTCCGCCTATCGCGCATTTCCGACCGGGGCATGCCATAATGGTGTAAATTGAAAGTTCAAGTTGCAATTTGCACTAATTTGATATAGCCTCTGTCGCATGCCTTTGATCGATCGCACCATCGAAGAATATTTAAATGCTTTGGCCGGCAAGTACCCGGTGATTACCATCACCGGCCCGCGCCAGAGTGGTAAAACCACGCTTTGCCGCAAAGCCTTCGCGACCAAACCCTATGCCAACCTGGAATCGCCGGATGTCCGTCAATTTGCGCTTGATGATCCCCGGGGGTTTCTGGCCCAATACCCGGATGGGGCAATTTTTGACGAAATTCAGAGGGCGCCTGACCTGGTTTCCTATCTCCAGCCGGCTGTGGATGAAGACCCGCGAGAAGGGCGATTCATTCTGACGGGCAGCCAACAGTTTGAAGTAACCAACACCATCACCCAGTCTCTGGCGGGTCGTACCGCCCTGATCAAGCTTTTGCCATTTTCAATTGCGGAAATTCAATCCGCTTTATCGCTGCCGGATAATGACCGTCTTCTCCACCGGGGTTTCTATCCTCGCATTTGGGATAAAAACCTAGATCCGACCCAGGCCCTAAGCGACTATGTTCAAACCTATATCGAACGGGATTTGAGGCAACTGGCCACGATTAAGGACCTGAGACTTTTTCAACGTTTCATACAATTATGTGCGGGGCGCATTGGCCAACTGCTCAACCTCAACAACCTGGCCAACGATACCGGGATTTCCCACACGACGGCCCGCAACTGGTTGTCGCTGCTGGAAGCCAGTTTCATCGTTTTCCTTTTGCCGCCCTTCCACCGCAACATCTCCAAACGTCTGATCAAATCGCCCAAAATGTATTTTTACGATATTGGTTTGGCCACGTTCCTTCTTGGCATCGAGAATCCTAAACAGCTGTCGCGGGATCCGCTGCGTGGTCATCTCTTCGAGAATTTGATCGTCGCCGAGGCAATGAAATACCGATTTAATCAGGGGCGCCGGAGCAATCTTTATTTTTACCGCGACAGCAAGGGTAATGAGGTTGACCTGCTCGTGGTCAGCGGAGCGGATCTATTCCCCATCGAGATCAAGGCCGGCATGACGATCACGCGGGATTATTTCAAGGGCTTGAAGCATTTTGCCAAGCTGTTTCCCGATCATATCCCTGGTGGCAGCGGACTGGTTTACGGTGGGGTTGACGCGCAGAAAAGAACGGGTACGGCCATCGTACCGGTTTCTCAGGTATACAGCCTATTTGATCGGGCCAGTGTATCCTTGGCTCAAAGCTGAAGGCGATATCTAAACGGGTAATTTGAACAGGCGGGGTTTTTATACGATCCCGCCCATCGGAGGTCTACCGCCCTGGGGGTTTGCGGGGTTCCATATATAGAACCCAGGGCATTGTCAGGTAGATCGAGGCTGCCTGGGTTTGGGGGCTATTGCGTTTGGTTCGATGGCGGCATGATCGCCAATTGGCGCGATCATTGCGGGTGGGCGCCGCGGTGTTGATCAGGTCTTATTGTCTTCTTCGATTTTATCGGTTTCGTTCTTGGCTTTGTCGTCGTCGGCGGTCGCGGACTTGAAGCTTTTGATGGCCTTGCCCATACCCGCGCCGATCTCCGGCAGTTTGCCCGCACCAAAAATAATCAGTATGATGACCAGTATGATGATCAGTTCCGGCATTCCTATTCCGAACATGCGTCTGTCCTCCTACTCCGACGGGGTGTTTTTCAATTCTTCCAGTAAACGGGCAAAGGCTTTCGACCGGAAATGCCGATCAAGGGCGGCACGGTGGTTGATCCAGGTCGACCACACTTCCATCCAGATTTCGTCACGCCAGTAAAGGGCTTTGTCGCCGCGTCCCTGCAGCCGTTCAATATAGTCCACGAATTCTTCCGCACAATCCTCGCAGAAACGATACGGTATGCGTCGATCGCGGAGCTTCTCGTCTCCGCAATTGCAGCCGCCGGCGATCGGGGCGCTGCAGCGTTCACACACCGCTGCGCAGCCGGCGCATTGGTACATCTGCCGGGCGGCCTGGCGCTTGCGCTTGTCGTGCGAGGCCGACGATTTATTGCGGACCTGCGCTAATTTGTCGCATATGGATATAATATCTGCCACGGCAAGTCAAAGAGGGAATAACCGGCGTTGAAATTAAAAAAATATATCACCGGCCCATCGGGGGTGTCAATCTGAACTTGCCGCCTGCGGCTTGACAAAAAAATCCCCCTCGGCTATTTGCATAACGATTTCAAGCCTGTGCCGGCGGGGCCGATCCCCTGCCAGCTGGCGCCGTTGGCGGTCAATGGTGTCAATCCGAATACCGCCGGATGCAGTGACGCCCAGCGGAATCTTCAGGCGGTTGTTGACGCCAGCGGCAGCCGGCCGGAGAAGTTCAGCGCTTTCGGAGACTTGCGCCGGGGCTTCCATGGGGCTCCGGCTTTTGTTATGGGTCGAAGGGAAGCCTTCGCACCGGTTCAGCCTCTCCGCCGGAAACGGGTCTGTTCACGCTTCGCCGTCAGGTGCCGCCACAGCCGATCAACAGGGAGATTGATGATTGTCGGAACGTAAGCTGTTGCTGGGCAACGAAGCCATCGCCCGTGGGCTAATCGAAAACGGCTGTGCCATGGCCACCTCCTATCCCGGAACGCCCGCATCGGAAATTCTGGCATCTGTGGCGTCGCTCCAGAAGACCTATCAATTACGTATGCACAGCCAATGGGCGATTAACGAAAAGGTCGCCCTCGAGATTGCCTATGCCGGGGCTCAGGCCGGTTTGCGCAGCGCTGTGGCCATGAAACAGGTGGGGTTGAACGTGGCTGCGGATCCCCTGATGAGCGCGGCTTACATGGGCATCCGCGGCGGATTTGTGGTCATCAGTGCCGACGATCCCGGCCCCCATTCCTCCCAGACCGAGCAGGACAGTCGCCTGATGGCCATGATGGCCAAGATTCCGGTGCTCGATCCGGATTCGCCCCGCCAGGCCCGCGACATGATCGATCTGGCCTACGCTCTATCCGAAGAATTTGAAATTCCGGTCATGCTGCGCCCCACGACGCGCGTCTGCCATGCACGCCAGGATGTCGTCTTGCGGCCGCCGGCCGCCCTGGAGCGCCACGCCGATTTCGAGAAGGATCCGACCCGCTGGGCGGCCACACCCAAGTTCCGGCAGAAGCTTCATGGGGAACTCGAAGCCAAGCTGGCGGCCATTGCCCAGCATGCCCCCACCGCCCCCCAAAGGCTGAACCCCGAATCGGCCTCTAAGCGGGCGGTGGTGGTCTCCGGGGTGGCGACCGCCCATACCGTCGAGATCGTCAAGGATTTAGGGCTGTGGTCGGATTTTACCGTCTATCAGGTGCGCCAGCCCTATCCCCTCCACCGGTCCTTTGTCGATCACCTGCGCCGCACCTATGCCGAGGTGCTGGTGATCGAGGAAACCACCGGCGTGATCGAAATGCAGTTGGCCGACCGCGACCGCATCCGCGGCAAACTGGACGGCGTGGTTCCCGCCGTGGGGGAACTGACGCCCGAAGTGATCGAGCGGGTGTTAAGCGATTTCAGCGGCCTTCCTTACGAAGCCCACTCCCCGCCAGCAGTTCCGGGACGGCGCCCCACCCTGTGCGCCGGCTGTCCGCACCGGGCCAGCTTTTTCGCCATCAAGAAGGCGGCCCGCAAGGCCATCTATACCAGCGACATCGGCTGCTACACCCTGGGCTTGAACCTGGGGGCCGTGGACACCGTGCTTTGCATGGGCGCGGCCATCAGCCAGGCGGCCGGCTTCTATCACGCTTATAAACACGAAGCCAAACGTCCGGACATCGTGGCCACCATCGGCGATTCCACTTTTTTTCATGCCGGCCTGCCGGCGCTGGTGGATGCGGTCAACCAGAAGGCGCGCTTCGTGCTGGTGATTCTGGACAACCGCACCACCGCCATGACCGGCAACCAGCCGACGCCGGCCACTGGCCTGGGGGCCGGCGGCGACGTTATCCAGGCGGTCGATATCGAGGCCGCCGTGAAGGGTTGCGGGGTCAGCTACATCCGCGAAGCCAATCCCTATGATACCGACGAATTGATCGCGATGCTCAAAGCGGCCGTGGCCTACAGCCGGGAAACGGGACCGGCCGTGGTCATCTCGCGCTACCCCTGCGTGATCGACAAACGCTATGCGGACCAGCGCAGCGATGGCGGGGTCCCGATCGTCACGGATGACTGCGACGGCTGTGGTTATTGTGTCCAGCAGTTCGAATGCCCGGCCATCCATTTGGATGACGACGCGTCCCGGGCCCTGATCGACGAGGTGCTCTGCAGCGGATGTGGGGTTTGCGTTCATGTGTGCCCCAAAGAATCGATTCAACCGGGCTCGTGACCCTAAACCTGATGGGCTCGTAGAGAGTATTTTTTCCGTCATGCCGGTCCCGGATCAGGTCCGGGATGACATATCCGGCATCCAGAACATGCCGGCATTACTGGATTCTGGCTTTCACCAGAA
>JASFTA010000151.1:0-5214 GCA_050114115.1 Desulfobacterales bacterium
ATTTCAGCTCGCCTATACCGTCGGTCTGATGGGGTGATCGCGGGGTTTGGGGTTCTGGGTTCCCCGTTCAGGGTTGCGCGGATGGCACCAATTTTATCTCCGAACCCCCGAACCCCGATCCTTAAAAGCGGATACGGATGCCGCGGCTCGAGCCCAGCCCGCGTGATTGGTTGAGGCCCACGAAGGCGCCGCCGTTGCGCTCGCACAGCGCCCGCATGAGGGTGGCGAAACGCAAGCCGGTGATAGCGCGAGGGTCGTCCACGACGGTGGGAAACCCGACCGCATGGATCCGAACCAGGCGACGCCCTGATTTATCGGCCCGGTTGACCCGGTCGACCGCCGTGATGGCCCCCTGCATGTTCTTGCCGCTGTACTCATCGCCGAAAACATACAGGCTGATACGCAGGTTAGGTCCGTAATAGGTTCGGATGGCCTCGGTGATGCCTTCCACCGGACTGCTGTTGCTGAAGGGAAACCAGGTCCCCAGGGTGTCCACGATTCTCTCCCGGAACCGATTGGTATCGGGGATCCACTTGCCCCGGTAGTAGGGAAACATATACTCGCCCATGTCGTTCATGACCTGAATGCCCTTGACCTTGGGGTAGATCTTGAGGGTTTCGCGGATCTTCTGCTGCACCGTCACCCAGGCGCCGCGCTGCATGCTGCCCGAGGTGTCGATGATGAAGATGATGTATTCACTGTCCACGGGAATACCGCCCACGCTGCGGTCGATGCGTTTGCGCGGGGCCTTGGCGAGGCGCTTCATTTCTTCGGTAAGCTCTTGCAGCGCGCGGGTCATGCGCCCCTCGATGATGTTCTGAACCTCGGCATCGTCGCGGGAGGCTGAAAATTCGCCCTGGATCGCCGTAAGATCGCCCTGCAGGCGGGCCAGTTTCCGGCGCTGATCGGATTGCACCACGCGTTTGGCGGTTAGCTCCCGGTCGATCAGAACGGTCTCGCCCCGGATTTCATGCAATTCCTTCTCCATCCGGGCCAGCTCGGCCTTTAAATCCGTGCGTACGTTTTCGATGATGCGCGGTTCGGAGAACTTGGAGAGCACGAACAGCAAAATAATAGCGCCGAAGGCACAGCAGATGCAGTCCAGGAAGGACAGGCTGAAGACCTCGATCTGGCGTCGTTTTCGGGCCATGTCATCGTCCTTTCAGGGCCAATCCGCCGAGGGGCAGAAATAGCTGCCGCGGGTGCGGGTGGCCAAGCGCCAGAAAGCGCTGGCAGCCAGGGGATCGCCCTCGAGGGGAAACTGGATCACGTTGACCGGCACTTTGGCGGGCAGTTGCGCGAGGGCGTCGTTGAACAGGCTTAAGCGTTTTTTGGCCGAGACCTTGCGGCGCCATGGTTTGCCGGCACCCATCGTGGGCAGACCGTCGGTCAGCAGAAAAATATTGTCCGGCGGCGGTTGCATGCGGTTGATGGCCGCAAAGGCGTTGGCCAGGCTGGTGCCCTTCTGGGGGGCGGTCTGGTAGAGTTTGCGGATGGCCTGGTTCAGACGTTGGCTCTCGGCGGCCGGCAACCACTTATGGGCGCTCCCCGGTATCAGCGTCTGGGCGGCCTCATTGAAGGTGTAGATCTGGTATTTGCTTTCGGACGGTAGCTGGGCCGTAAGCCAATCCACCGTGGCGGCGGCCTGACGCCATTTGGGGGCGCTGGCTTTTTGGGCATCCGGTAGATTGCGCCGGCGGATGACGCCCACGATGGTGTTGTCCAGCATGCTGGCGGAAGTGTCCACCAGAATAAAGATGCGGCGTCCGCCGACTTTCAGGTCCGTCAGGTACTGGCGGTCGTCTTCACCGGCAAAGCGGCGGACGCGGTCGCCGCGGTCGTCTTCGGCCTGGCTGCCGGCTTTGAGACGTTTGACATCCTCCTCCAGAGAGCGCACGTCGGCTTTGAGCTTGTTGAGGTGGGTTTTTTCGGCCAGATTTTCCTTGTCGTAGTGGGCGATTTCGGTACGGCGTTGTTCGATACGCTTGAGGATTTTGGTGCTCATGCCCTGGGTGCGGGCGATGTCTTCGCGGGTTTGCTCCAGGGCGTTACGCAGTTCCACCAGGCGTTTGCGTCCCACCAGGACCTCGCGTTCGATGCGCGTGACCTCGCTGGTTACATCCTGGGTGATTTTATCCCGCTCCACGGCGCTCTTGGCGTTGACGATCACGAACAGCAGAATGATGGCCCCCAGACCGCAGCAGATGCAGTCGATAAAGGAGAGGCTGAAGACGTTAAGGGATCGTCGTTTCATCGTTCGGCAAGCAGGCAATGGCCTGCAGGATTTCGCCCGGTGATCCGATGCGCAAGGTTTGGCCCACTTGCAGGACCGTGCTGCCGGCCACGGGCACATCGTCCACACGGGTGCCGTAGCTGCTCGTGTCGGTGAGCAGGACGTCCTGATCCTGGCGGACGACGGTAAAATGCCGCCGCGATATGCCGGCCAGCCGGCCGCGGATGCGGATGCCCCGGGATCCTTCCCGTGGTTCCCGTCCCACCTCCAGGGGCTGGGTGGTGATGGGATAGGCCCAGCCTTGGTAGAGCAGATGGGTCGGACCGCGCCGCACAGCGGTGGCCGAGGCTGTGCCGCGGTCGGCCGCCGCGGCGGTCGGGGCGGTCACCCGCTTGAGATAAGGCACACCGCGAGCGGTGCGGCCTGTCGCAAACCGATCAGCGTAGGCCAGCGACATGGCGGCGGCCGCACCCGGGGGAAGCTTACGGGCGGACAATCCCGTGGCGTTTTCGAGTTGGGCAACGAACCCGGGTAGACCCGCCAGACGATGGGTGACGAGCAAATGGGATGCCCCCGGTGCCACGGCCAACGCCTGCTGCCAGGCCTTGATGTTTTCCCGCAGCCATTCGATCCAGGGCGGATAGGGCACCATCAGGGCTTCCTGCTCCAGTTGGATGCGATGGGTGCGGCCGGCCGCCTGCATTTCGACGGTGATGGGGGTATTCGCCGACGATGTTTCCACCAGTAGGGGCAGGCGGTCATGCAGTTCCTGTTCGGCCTCGGCGGCGTAAAGGGGGTCGAATCGCGTCTGGCGGACAAAGGCATCGGCCATGATCTTGACCCACTGGCGGTGGATGACTTCCAGTCCGGCGTCCTCGATGGCGTCATGGCGACACACGGCCGGCCGGGAGCGGCAGTCCACAGCGGTGAGGGCCAGGCGGTGGAGCTGGGTATCCAGGTGCCAGTAAACGCCTTCGGTGGTTTCGGGCGGAAGGCACGCCAGGGCCTGGGAGATGAGCCCGGTGACGGGAATCTCGAGAGCCGCCGTTATGCCCAGCAACAGGCCCAGCGCTTCGTCCTGATAGTGATCGGGAACCGTGAAGATCACCGCGTTATCGGCTGCATTGATTTGCGCCCACACTTGGGCCAGGTGCCGGTAGGCCAGTTCGGCATGGGTATAGCCCTCGAATTCGGGGCTGCGCAGCGGCTGGTCGTTGAGCGCATCCCAGAAACGGCAGTTGATCTGGCGGGGCCATCGCTGGGCGCTGTGCTGTGCGGCTAGGCCCAGTTTGAGCTGGCGGCCTTGCACCAGGGCAAACCCCGGGC
This sequence comes from Desulfobacterales bacterium, assembly GCA_050114115.1. Taxonomy (GTDB): domain Bacteria; phylum Desulfobacterota; class Desulfobacteria; order Desulfobacterales; family UBA5852; genus JABZFP01. Next base: position 3,560 of record JASFTA010000151.1, read on the forward strand.
TTTCCGTCCGTGCCGTTTCAACGGGCAACCGACGGCCGTCGGCATCGACACCAATAATTCCGGCATCATTGATTTCCAGCCCGATCAAACTCACGCGTTTCCTCCTCAGCGGGTGTGCAGTCGCCGGGTCAGTTTATCTTCGCAATAGGCTTCCGTGTCCAGGATATAGCGCTCTTGCAGGAGCTGGAGCTGGTGCAGCAGAAACATGAGCACGATACTGATCAAAAGAGCGATCAGGGTCGAGTTGAAGGCGACCCCCAGGCTGCGTGTGACTTCCATGATATCACCTTCCAGGGCCTTGTGGGCATGCCCCAGCGCCTGGCCGATGCCCCTTACGGTACCGATGAAGCCCACCGATGGGATGGCCCAGGCAATGTAGCGGATCATGGCCAATTCGGCATCCAGCCGCTCGCCCTCGCTCGTACAATAAGCATTGATGGCGTTGGCCACATCCTGGATGTTGCGGGTCGAACTGAAGCGCTGCAGCGCAGCCAGCAAGGCCCGCGGCAGAAGAGCGTTACGCTGATGCACGGGCAGCGCCTGGATACGGCGTGACAAGGCCAGGGAGTCTTCAGGCAATACCCGTACGCCTTCGGCCAAGGGGATCAGATCCTCGTTCAGCAAGCCGCGATGACGGATGACGACGACACTTTTATAGACCATGATGGCCAGGGCCCAGAGCATGAGAACAAAACAGGCCTCCTGCTCATAGTCGCGAATCATGACGAAAATCGACTGTTGCGCTTCGGCCGGCTGTCCTTCGGCCAGTTGTTCGGCCTGCTGGAGCATGAAAGCATCGGCGGCGGGGCGAATGGCGGCCACGTAGACGGCATGCACGATGATAACAATCACGATCAAAGCGAAAATTTGATAGATGAACTCGAACGAAACGGGTAGGTTGTGTTTCATCGGCATTTCCGTGTTGCGGTTGCGGGCTAAGCTTCCTGAAGAGGCCCTTTTCTAGTGTCATATGTCGGCCGGGAAATCCACCGCTTTGTCCACATGAATTTCTTCCGATGGGCGAAAGGTTTTCATTGGCTGGGATTTGGCTTTGGGCTTTTCCGACGGCTTGGCGGCGGGCCGGTTGGGTGTGGCTGAAGGGGTGCCGGCCTGGGGTGCGGGCGTTGGGTCATCGGCGTTGGCTTTGGCCGGAGCGGCGTCTTCTGATGAAGTCACGGGCTCATCTGCAGCGCGCACCGGGCTGGCGGTGCTCAACCAGGCGGCCAGCAGCAGGGCGGCCGCCCATCGAGGGGCTTTGCGTATCATTGCGTCTCCTTGGTCATTTCGACATAGCGGCAGAGGCGAAATCCCAGATCCAGACGTTTCTTTTCATGGTAATCACGGTAGGCCGCCCGCAGGGTCTGGATCGAAGCCTGCTTCCAACTGCCGCCCCGGATGACGTGGTGACGGCCGCTGACCGGTCCGACCGGATCCGTTGCCACCTGGCCTTGGGTCGGGGCGTAGATGGTGTAAAAGTCGTGGCACCATTCGGAGACATTGCCCCCCATATCGAATAGCCCCAGGTGATTGGGGGCCAGGCTGCCCGGCGGTGCGGCCACCGGATGGCCGTCCGTGTAATTTTCGAGGTACAGATCCAGAATTGTCTGTGCGCTTGTATCGGCCAGGTTGGCGGTCTTGTCCGGCGGCGGGAAAGC
>JASFTA010000152.1:0-5193 GCA_050114115.1 Desulfobacterales bacterium
GGGTGAACTGCACCAACGCTTCCAGTTTGGCCTTGGCGGCCCCATCGTCGATGGCGTTGCGGGCCAGGGCCATGCCCGCTTCGAGGTCCTCGGCCCTGCCGGCGACCAGCAAGGCCGCGGCGGCATTCAGCAAGACCACATTGCGCCGCGGCCCCTTCTCACCGGAAAGGATGGCGGTCGTAATGGCCGCGTTGGTTTCGGGGTCGCCGCCGACGAGATCCTCGGCGGTGGCCAGATCGCCGAAAAAAGGAACCGGATCCAGGTTGAAGGTCCGCACCCGACCGTCCTTGAGTTCCGATATCCGCGTGGGGGCGCAGATGGTGATCTCGTCCAGTCCATCGTGGCCGTGCACCACATAGGCCTGGCGGGATCCCAGCAACCGCAGGGTTTCAGCGAACATTTCCGTCAGCTCCGGTGCATAGACGCCGATCAACTGGCAGTTGGCGCCGGCTGGATTGGTGAGTGGCCCGAGCATGTTGAAGATACTGCGCAAGCCCACCTCCTTGCGGGCATTGGCTGCAAAACGCATGGCGCTGTGGTAGAGCGGCGCAAACAGAAACCCGATCCCGATGTCCTCCACGGCTTCCTCCACCAGTTCGGGATCCAAGTCGAGGCGCACGCCCAGGCTTTCGAGCACGTCGGCACTGCCGCACTTGCTGGATACCGAGCGGTTGCCGTGCTTGGCCACGGTAATGCCGCAGCCGGCCACCACAAAAGCGGTCGTGGTGGAAATATTGAAAGTGCTCAAACCATCACCGCCTGTTCCGCAGGTGTCCACGACCGTCCCGGCCGTACACTGGATGCGGTGGGCTTTGCGGCGCATGGCCGTGGCCGCACCGGCCAGTTCTTCCTCGGTTTCACCTTTGGTCGCCAGCGCGGCCATGAAGGCACCGATCTGTGCATCGGTAATCTGGCCGGAAAAGATCTCGCTCAGCATGTCGGCCATTCGTTTTTCGTCCAGGTTTTCACCCGCTACAATCTGTTGGAGATAGTCACGAAACATATGTATTTGCCTCCTGTCGGGAATCAACGCTGCATGGATCGGCGCCCGCGGTGTTTTCGCGCGCGGCGCGCCGTAATCAACATCAGCAGGCTTTCAGAAAGTTGCGCAACAGGCGCTTGCCGACCGTGGTCATGATGGACTCCGGATGAAATTGCAGCCCCTCGGTGGGATGCTCGCGGTGCCGCAGGGCCATAATTTCCCCATCATCGGTATGGGCCGAGACTTCCAGGCAGGCCGGCAGGTGCTCCCGCGAAACGGCCAGCGAATGATATCGCATGGCCGTAAACGGTTGTTTGATGCCCTTGAAGACCGAGCGGCCGTCGGCGGTAATTTCGGATGTTTTTCCATGCATCAAATGTTGGGCCGATACGATTCGCCCCCCAAAAGCGGCGGCAATGGCCTGATGGCCGAGACAGACGCCCAGCAGGGGCACACGCCCGGAAAATGTGCGGATTGTATCCATGGACACGCCGGCGTTCTCGGGCCGGCCGGGTCCGGGCGAGATGACGATGCCCCGCGGTGCCATTGCCTCGATATCGGCGACACCCAGGGCGTCGTTGCGGGCCACGTGCACCTCGCTGCCCAGTTGCCGCAGGTATTGAACCAGGTTGTAGGTGAACGAATCAAAATTGTCGATCATCACAATCATGGCGTCGATCTCCTCTTAGCGGTTCGGTGAGAGCATGTCCAGGGCACGTTCCATGGCCTGGGCCTTGTTGAGGGTTTCCTGGTGTTCCCGCTGCGGATCACTGTCCGCCACGATGCCCGCGCCGGCCCGCACACTCAGGCGGCCGTCTTCGATCGTCGCGGTGCGAATGGTGATGGCCATATCCATGTTGCCGCTGAAGGACACATAGCCGACCGCCCCGCCATAAGGCCCTCGGGGTTCGTGTTCGAGTTCGGCAATAATTTCCATGGCACGGATTTTAGGTGCCCCGGAAAGGGTGCCGGCCGGAAAGGACGCGGCCAGCAAATCCCAGGCATCGCAGTCGGGCAAGAGATCGCAGGTGATATTGGAAACCAGATGCATCACATGGGAATAGCGTTCGATGACCATCAGATCGGTTACCTGTACGGTACCGGTCTCGGCTACCCGGCCCAGGTCGTTGCGTCCCAGGTCCACCAGCATGAGATGCTCGGCTCTCTCTTTTTCGTCCTCCAGCAGTTCGCTGGCCAACCGGCGGTCCTCTTTATCGCTGGTGCCGCGGGGCCGGGTACCGGCGATGGGGCGTAAGGTCGCCACGCCGTTTTCAAGGCGTACCATCGTTTCCGGGGAGGAGCCCACCAGGGCCATATCGTCCAACTTGATAAAGAACAGATAGGGTGAGGGATTGATGTACCGCTGGGTGCGATAGAGCGACCAGAGGTCCGGCGGATCGTCGCAGACGAAGGGTTGCGAGATAACGGCCTGAATGATGTCCCCGGCGCGGATGTATTCCTTGACACGCTTGACGCTGGCCTGAAAATCGGCTTCCGAATGCGTGGCCTGCAGCCGACAGGCGCAGTGGGCGGCGTCATCACCGGTCAGGCAGGCTTCCACGGCGGGCGTGGGTGTGGCGATGCGTCGCAGAAGATCCTGCAAGCGAATTTGGGCCTCATCATAGGCGGCCTCGGCAGACTGACCTGCTTCCAGATAGACGATAATCAGGGCCGTGAGGGTGTGGCGGACGTTGTCAAAGATAATCAGTTCATCGGGCACCACGAAATGGGCCAGCGGCTTGTCGGCAGGCCACTGATGCGGAATATCTTCGATGAAGCTCACCGATTCGTAGGTCAGATAGCCGACCATGCCGCCCCAGAAGCGCGGCAAATCGGGCACGACGGCTGGCTGGTAGGCCTGCATCTGTTTTTTAAGAATATCCAGCGGCCGGCCGGCGTGGGGGATTCGCTCTTCACGGTCGTTTTCACGGACGGCCAGGACATCGGGGAAAACCTTTACATGGCTGCGGGCCGAGGTTCCCAGAAAACTGTAGCGCCCCCAGCGCTCACCGCCTTCGACACTTTCGAACAGGAACAGATCGGACTGCCAGCGGTAGAATTTACCCAGCAGAGAAACCGGGGTTTCGGTATCGGCCAGGATTTCGCAGGCCACCGGTAAAATATTGGCCTGGCGGCTCATGGTTAGAAAATCTTCACGGGGTGGAAATTGTTTTAGCAGCATAAAGCGGGTCTCCCGGGGATCAATGCCAATGGATGCAACCATTCACCCAGCATGGGCTTATCCAGAAGAAAGGGGCCGTGTTCCGTGGGTTTACGGCCCCAGAAACTGAAAAACCGTGGGCCTCAGAGGGTTGTCCACGGTCGCTGGGTCTGTAATTTGGTTTGCGCGAGCTTTCCCGGTGACGTCCCTCAGGTCGTTGGCCACCACCACCAGTAATGTTTCGAAGCCTGGCATCGGGAAATTATCGCGTACATGGGCGCTCCTTTTTCAACCAGCGCAAAATTTGCATGGTTTCACGATCGTGTCAAGCTAGAAGCGCTTGGCCAACCCCGTCGGGGGCTTGCCGGAGGGCGTGCGGTCCTCGGAAAAAGGATTCCGATCATTGAATACGCGTCATTTTTCATCAGGGTTCCATCCGATTCCGCCCTCAGCCGTATCGGGGTCTGGAAGGTATTCCCGGGGGAGGGAATCCGCACGGGCTGATCTGGTCGTCGGCCGTCATTGGCCGGTGAATTCAAAGCTCATCTTGGTTTGGAAGTTTTCGATGTGCTTAAAGATTTCCTTGAGCATGGTCTGTTCCATCCGGGATAGTTTTTTAGGGTTGATGTAGTTGTCCGGCGGGGCGTCTTCTTCAATAACGGCCGTAATCTGACGGATGAAGCGCAACTGCATCAAATAACTGTATGATTTGGAAATCTCCTCATAATCCTTGTCGGAGATATGTCCGCCGGCGTGCAGATCGAAGAGCCGGCCCTGGGTGTTGGTTTCGGAAATGTGGTTTTTGAGCGCGTGGATGCGGGCAAAATCGACCACTGGCATCATGGCGCGTTTGATGTCAAAGGCGTTGCGATGCTCCCCTTTGGACTCCACCACGATATTGCGGAAAAACCCGATGGGCGGTTTAAAATGCAGGGCATTTTCGGTCAAGTGCCGGAAAAAGCCGGACCAGCCCGTCAGCGAATCGAAAAGGTGACGCCGCAGCTGGTCGATGATGCCCATATCGCCGAAAGCGCCCCGGAAATCGAAAAAAATGCTGGAGTGCAGGAGATCTTGGGCATCGGCGCTGTGAATCCAGCCCGAAAACTTTTCGCGCCAGACACCCAAGGGCTGGCACCAGTCCGGATTCATGGCCATGACCCCGCCCTCGCAGAAGCTGTAGCCGGTTTCATCCAACCAGGTGCAGACGGTCTCGCCCAATTGGAGAAAATAGCGGCGCACCTCGGGCAGCTCCGCATCACCGACATCCTGAAAGACGATGGCGTTGTCCTGATCGGTCTTGAGGGTTTGTTCGCGGCGACCCTCACTGCCCATGATCATGAAGACGAAACGGGCCGGCGGGGGACCGAGGCTCTCGACGGCCAACTCGACCAGGCGGTTGAGGATCGCATCGGCAATTGTGGAAAGCAGGCGGGTAACGTTTTCCGCTCGGGCCCCCGAATTGATCAGACTCTGAACCAGGCCTGGCAGCTGCCGGTGTTTCTCGTGCAGTTCCTCCCGGGAAATGGACGAATTGATTTCGCGCACAATGAAAAGGGGCGACTGCCCTTGGGCCGCCAGAAGATCCCGGCTGCTGATGGTGCCGATCACGTTGCCGCTGCCGTCCTTGACCGCCAGGTGCTTGAGGTTCTGCTGCATCATCTCCATCATGGCTTCAAAGACCGACATCTGACTGGAAATGCTGGCCAAGGGCGTTGACATGATGGTGGCCACCGGCGTGTGGTGACCCAATCCCTGAGCGATGATCCGGTTGCGCATGTCGGCGTCCGTGACAATGCCGATGTGATCGCCCGCTTCATTTTGAACCATGATTGAACTGCAGCGTTGCCGCCGCATGAACTCGGCGGCCTGCTGCACCGGAAGGGTCTCCTGGCAGGCCAGGATATCGCGGGTCATCAGCCGTTCGACCGAGATGTTGAAGACATGCAGGGTTTCGTCCTTCGGTAAAATGCGCCGGGAGAAGATCTCCGCATAGGAGCGATCGAGCATGCGTTTGCCGAAAGTATCGGTGAAAAAATCTGAGAAGGCCGAG
>JASFTA010000153.1:0-5193 GCA_050114115.1 Desulfobacterales bacterium
GTAGGCGATCAGGTCGTCGGCCACGTCCCCGGTGGCGGCCTTGAGGTTGTCGGCCAAGCCCGTTTTACCGAGGTAGACGCCTTCGTCCAGCAGGAAGACCGTCACATTCTTGCCCTCCTTGTGTGCGATGGTGGCCAGGTGGAAGGCCCGGGTCGAGCGGTTGGGATTGTCGGTGCCGCAGGAAAGCGCGATGACCACGTTGTCCGTCATGGTAAACCTCCTGTTTGTGAGCCCGAGCCCGACTTGGAAGACGGCTGTGGCTCTGGTTGGTTGGCGGGTTTGACGGCCTGATCGAAGAGAGGATCGATGCAGGACGGGCGGTTGTTGCGGGTGGTGTTGACTTCCCGGGATACGGGGCGGCTGGTGAATTCGGTTTGGATCCGGTCGCGAAGCAGCCCGGCCAGGGCCTGGGTATCGGCCAGGTTGGGGTCCAGCCAGGTGCTGTAGACCTCCTGTTTGAGTACCGCCGGCATGCGGTGGTGAATTCGATTTAGTGACGGACTGGCCGCCGTGGTGATGATGGTGCAGGAGCGATACTCGGGGGTGTCTTCGCCGGGCCGGCGCCAGTTCTCCCACAGACCGGCAAAGGCAAAAGGCTCCTCCCCGGGCAGGGTGATGAACATGGGCTGTTTGCGTCCCGCCGGACCGGTCCATTCATAGAAGCCGTCGGCCAGGATCAGGCAGCGGCGCCGGCGAAAGGCGCTGCGGAAACTGGGTTTGACCGCCACGGTTTCGGCCCGGGCATTGATCAGGCGGTTGCCGATGGACGGATCCTTGGCCCAGAAGGGCACCAGGCCCCAGTGGAGGCGCTCGAGCCAGTTTTGGTCTTCCCGCCGCACGATGGCCAGCACCTCCTGGGACGGGGCCACATTGTAGTTGGCGGTGACCTCCGCCGCCGTGCGCTCGATGGGGAAATGCTGCCGGAGAACCTCGATAGGCCGAAATCCGACAAAACGACCACACATAATGAGCCTCCCTGAACCGGCTTTGGGCGTTGGGGCGAACGGCATGGCCATCCGCGGGGCCGCGTCCACTTCATACCCTGTTGCCAAGGGTATGACAACTGATGATCAAGCGATTAGAATTTCGTTGGCGTGAATGCCGTACAGGCGGCAAGTGTTGTCCCAGACCGCGGCGGCCATGGCCTCCGGCTCGGCCTGGCGCACTTCGGCCACCTTGCGCAGCGTCGTGCGCACGAAGGCCGGTTCGTTGCGCCGGTGCCGGTTGCGTTCCGGGGCCGGTGTCAGATAGGGGGCGTCCGTTTCCACCAGCAGGCGGTCTTCCGGGATGCCGGCTAGCATGGCACGCAAATCACGGCCGCGGGCCTGCATGGTGACGATGCCGGTGATGCCGATATACAGGCCCATTTCCAGGTAGGCGTCCAATTCGTCATGATTGCCGCTGAAGCAGTGCACGACACCGCGCAAGCGGTCGAACTCCCCAAGCATTTCCAGGAAACGACCGCCGCTGTCACGTTCGTGGAAGATCAGCGGGAGATCGCGTTCGCAAGCGATCTGGACTTGCCGCCGAAACCACTTTTCCTGAACGTCCCGGGGGGCATACATGCGATTGAAATCCAGCCCGGTCTCGCCCCAGGCCTTGACCCTGGGATGAGCGGCCACCTGCTGCAGTTCGGCGAGCACGGCGTCTGAACATTGGGCGGCATCGTGGGGATGGACCCCCACGGCGGCAAAAAGGCCGTCATGCGTTTCCGCCAAGGATACGGCCTTGCGGGAGCGAAGGATGTCGATGCCCACCATCATGATGGCCTCCACGCCGGCGGCCCGGGCCCGTCCCAGAACGGCGGCGCGGTCCTTATCGTAGCGGGTATCATCCAGATGGCAGTGGCTGTCGAAAAGTCGCATCGCATTTTCCTGACGGTTTCGTAAAAAGGCCGATATCGGCTGTTACGCTCAGTACTTGTCATTGCGGCGTACGCTATGTACGCTGCATTCCTCGGACTTCGCAAGCCGTATCTCGAACTTTTTACAAAACCGTCTGAAACTTGACTTTATACGGGTCGTCCTTCTTCGTGGATGAATCCGATCAAATCGTGTATTCCGGCCTTTGGTGGGCGCACCGGAAGTCCGGGAAGAGTTGCGGCAGAGGGATCTATTTCAGGAGACTTTCAAGGCCAACATGGATTCGATCCCCAACCCCTTGTAGATTCCGTGCGTAATTTGCTCCTGCTGCTCGTTATCGTTCTGGAGGGCATCGCCCATGCCCATCTCATCGACCACCGTGCGAAACGGGCGTTGGCCCGGCGGTGTGTCCACCAATTCGGCCACCGCATCGGCGACAATCTGTGGATCCTGGGCCGGTTGGCTTGGAGAGCTTTACGGAAACGGGCCACCGACATATCGGGAGCCCGGGCCAGTTCGTGATCCTCAAGGCCAACGAGGACGGCGAGCGAATCCCGCTGACCATGGCGGAAACGAATCCGGACCAGGGGACGATCACCGTCATTTATATGGTGGTGGGAAAATCCACGGCCTTGTTCAAGACGCTGCAGGTCGGGGATGGCTACCAGGACGTGATCGGTCCCCTGGGCAAGCCGACCCATCTCGAAAAGGTGGGCACCGTGGTGTGCGTCGGCGGTGGTACCGGCGTGGCCGTGTTGCACCCCATCACCCGCGCGCTCAAGGAGATCGGCAACAATGTGATCTGCATCATCGGGGCCCGCTCACAGGATCTCCTTATCATGGAGGATCATATGCGGGCGGCCTCGCACGATCTGAGGGTCTGCACGGACGACGGGTCTTACGGCCACCATGGTTTCGTGACCGACGTCCTCAAGGAAGTCCTGGAGACCGAAGACGTCAAACAGGTGGTCGGCCGCACCGTCAGCATCGAGGAGCTTTTCGAGGAAGGCTACCAGGCGGTTTATCTGGGGGTCGGGGCCGGCTTGCCGCGTTTTCTGAACATTCCCGGCGAGAATTTGATCGGGATTCTCTCCGCCAACGAATATCTTACCCGGGCCAATCTCATGAAGGCCTATCTTTTTCCCAAGGTGGACACGCCGATCCCGCGCGGCAAGCACGTGGTGGTGCTGGGCGCCGGCAATGTGGCCATGGACTCGGCCCGCACGGCCATGCGTTTGGGCGCCGAAAGCGTCAAGATTGCCTCCCGCCGGTCCTCGGCGTAGCATTTGCTTGGCCTGCGGCCGCAGGACGGTTAGTCCATCTGTCGTCAGGTTGCTTCGGCCCGGCCCCTGAGGACCATCCGCGACGCTAAAACCGCTTTCGATAAATTTTTCATCTTCCAATTTCATCCCTGATCTGCAATGTTATTCATGCACCCTGGGAGCGGATAGCCAGTCTATCCGCAAGACGCCTTTCAACCCTGGAAAGTGTTGTCGCGACCAGATGGTATGCGGCCCGGTCGGACTAATCCTGATGCCGCCCGGCAATTCCAGCATTGTGAATCAATGCCTGCCATGTCGGTCGGCATCGACGAGCACGGTTTGCCTTAAACGCCGTATATTTGCCCTAAATTTAGTTCAAATCGAAATCAAACCTGCTACTGATAGCGTCAATCCTGCTTTGTTTTAATGGACTTGCCGGGGATTGCCAGTCCACTGCATGTAGAAGTGTTGCCAAATCATCAGATTCTAAGTCCCACCCGCAGCATAAAGGAGATCAAGATGAAACTGGTTAGGTGCCTGCTCATTGTCGGCTTCTGCCTGGCGGTCGGACTGCCGCTCGTGCATGCTGGTGAAATCGAGCGAATTCAGGCCAAAGGGGAACTGGTGGTATCTTTGAACAAGGGATATCCGCCTTTTTCAATGCTCATCGATGGCCAGCCCGCCGGGCTGGACGTGGATCTGGCCCGATTGCTGGCGGAATACCTGGGCGTCAAGGTGCGCTTCATACGGCCCGAGCGCTACGACCAGCAGATTCCCCGCCTTTTAGGCGGTGATTCGGACATCATCATAGCGGCCATGACGCGCAGGGTGGAACGGGGGCTCAAAGTCAGCTTCACCGATCCCTATTTCGAAGTCAGCCAGGCGGCGCTGGTTCGCCGGAAAATGGCTCCCCCCGGGGCCAATTCCTATTTCGATCTGCTGGACATCGAGGGGCTGCGGCTGGGCGTCAAGGCCGGCACGACCCATGAAATTTTTGCGCGCGAATTGTTTCCGGCCAGTGCCATACGCTTATACCCCACGGCGGCGGATGCCGCCGAAGCGATTATTAAGGGCGAAGTCGATGCCATGGTGGCGGACTCGCCCTTCGTGCGTGTCTGGGAGCGCACCCATCCGGAGCACTACCGCGCGGTGCAGGCCCTGCTCGCGCCCGTGACGCAGGAGTTCTATGCCTTCGCCATCCGCCCGGGGGATCCGGTGTTTCTGAACTGGTTGAACCTCTTTGTCGATCAGATCAAGATCGACGGCACCTTGGATCTTCTGAACTACGAGTATTTCGAAGTCATGTCCTGGACCGGCAAACCGGCCCTGCCGGATAAGAAACTGACCCCGGCCCGGTTTCTAAAAAATCGTTTTATCGAACGCCGCAAGGCCCTTATCCAAGAGCGACGCAAGGCGGCGACACCCGCCAAGCCCCTCTACGACTAAAGTTAGCGAACTTCGGTTTCATGGTGAACATCATGAAGGATTACATCACGACGTCCGTATTCGATATCTTCAAGACCGGCCCGGGGCCTTCGAGCTCGCACACCATTGGCCCCATGAAGGCGGCCCTGGGCTTTCGGGAGGCGGTCCAAGCCCTGGACCCGGCCCCGGAAGGGGCGACCATCGATGTCTATCTGTATGGATCGCTGAGCCTGACCGGTGAAGGGCACGGGACCCATAAGGCCGTCCTGGGGGGGCTCTTGGGCTGGACACCGGAAGACTGTGACTGCGATCAGTTGCTTTCGCTGCTGGACGACCCCGAGACGGTCTATGCGCTACCATTTGAGTCGGGCGAGATTGCCTTTACAGCGGCCAACATTCACTTCGAGGGGGCCGACCCGTTTTTGCCGTATCAGAATACGCTGCGCTTTCGGTTGGCGGTGGGGGAGGAAATCCTGCTCGAGCGGGAGTATTATTCCATCGGCGGCGGCTTTATCCAATGCAAAGGGGAAGACGAACCGGAGCGACCGAAGCCGCCCTACCCCTACGGCAACATGAACGAATTGCGCAAACTGCTGCGCAAATCGGACCTGACCCTGCGCGAGGTCATGCTGCAAAACGAAGAA
>JASFTA010000154.1:0-5150 GCA_050114115.1 Desulfobacterales bacterium
GCCTGGAAAAGCTTTTTACGAGACCGTCAAAGGACTTTGATGACCGCCAGGGTAAGATCGTCTTCCTGCCGCCCCGCGGAAAAGGCCGCCACGGCTTCAAACAACTGATCCCGGATGGTGGCCGCCGTTGCCTGGCAGTGGCGCCGAATGACCTCGTGAACCCGTGCTTTGCCGAACATCTCCTGCTGGGGGCTGTGGGCTTCCCAGATGCCGTCCGTGGCGATCACGATAATCTGCCCCGAAGATCCCAGCGGGGCTTCTGCCGCCACGTACGCGCACTCCGGTTGAATGCCGAGGGCCATGCCGCGGCCGCCCATTTCCGAGAAACGATCGGTCTGCGGGTCGTAGACCATGGCCGGGTCGTGTCCGGCCCGCACCCAGCGCAGACGGCGCAGGGCCAAATCGATTTCCAGATAGAATAGGGTGATGAAACTGCCCGAGTCCGAAGTGTCCGGATAGAGCAGACGATTGACCAGGGTCAGCCGTGCCGCCAGGTCGTCCTCCAGTGCGGAGAGGCTGCGAATCATGCTGCGGGCGCCGGTCATCAGCAGGGCCGCGGGAACACCGTGCCCGGAAACGTCCCCGACAATGACCGCAAAGCTTTTTTCGGTGGCCGCACCGGTCTTGAACACGTCGTAGTAGTCACCACCGGTTTCATCGCAGTAGCGGCTGTCGCCCGCAAAATCAAGGCCCGGTAGTTCCGGTGGGCTGTGGGGCAGAAGATTCTGCTGGATTTCACGGGCCAGCGCCATGGACTGGCTCATGTTGAAATGGGCTTCCAGTTTGGGCACGATGGCGTTGAAGCCTTCGGCCAGGCGGTCGCGCTCGTCACCCGTGCGTGAATTAATCCGCACGCTGAAGTCGCCCCGGGCCAGCTGTCGCCAGGCGTCGAGCATGATGGTCAGCGGTTTGATGATCGCACGCGAGCCCAGCCAGCCCACCAGGATGACCAACAGCAGGATCAAACCGGCGGCAATCCCCGTTATCCGGTAGATCCGGTCCGTCAGATCCAGAACATTTTGACTGACGCCATCGGCCTGGGCGGTCACAATCGTCTGCGGCACGATCAGCACCAGATAGATTTTTTCCCTGATGGGTTGCGGGATGCGCGCAAAGGCCCAGATCGCATCCACCCCGTCGTCGGGCATCTCGGTATAGCCCGTATTGTTGGTCTGCATCTGCCGGGCAAACGTTTGTAGACGCGCGGGATCGGTTTGGGTGGCTTGGGCCAACGGCTGATCGGCGATTTCACCCCGTTCGGCGGTATTGAGATCGCCGCGGGCAATGACCCACAGTTCGCCTTCGCGGCCTTCAGGCGACTGGGTCATGACAATAAAGGCCCTGGTTTGATCCGACCACCGGGTTTGGATCTGGTCGAGTTTCATAAACTCTACGGGCAGAATATCGATGGCCGCGGCACCAATGATCCGGCCCGCTTCATCGGTGATCGGCATTACGGCGGTAAAGACGATCCGGCCGGTGCTGGCATCTTCGTAGGACAGCCACGTCACCTCCTCCTGCTGAACGGCCTGGCGGTACCAAGGCCGTTGGCGGGGATCGAAAGCGGGATCGAAATGGCCATGGCCGGGGTAAGAAACGTGCACCCCATTTTCCAGACCGAAGTAGACGCGATGCACGATCGATCCGGAAAAACCGTAGATGCGTTTCAACACCGTTGCGATCGTGGCCAGGCGCGGCCAGGTTGCGTCGGGATTGGTTTTCTGATCTGTGGGAATGACGAAGGTCGGGTGATCCATGCTGATGGCCGTGGTCGCCTGTCGGCCATCCGGTAGCGAACGCCGGTAGCGCCAAGAGACGGCCAGATCTGGCGGTGCTGTGTCCGGATGGGCGAAGTCCTGCGGTGAATAGAGCCGCCGGGTCTCCGGCGGTTGATCCGCCCGCAGGGCATGTGCCACGGCCTCCGCGAGGTAGTGCAGGGAAAGCCTCAGGCGATCGGTATCGTGTCGAATAGCGCCGGCTGAAAATTCGGCCACCTGCTCCAGATCGCGGATGATCAGGGCCGTGAGTTTATCCCGGGCGCCTTCCGCCAAGGTCGTGCCCAGATGGTTGATATGGCGGCGGCTGATCGTCGTCACCACCAAGAGGGGGATCAAGCTGAAGGCCAGCAGCACGACAAAGTATTTGTAGCGTATACGCATGGGGGTCGGATACGGCGCGTCTCAAGGGCAAGGGGCCAGGGGATCGGCGCCGAACCGGGCGACCGGTATATCCGGCCTCCCGGTTCAGCGAGCAGGGCGACGGAGGGCCTTGCCCTTCAATCGGAAGGCTGCTCAGGCCAGCTTCTGCCCGACGGCTTTCCCGTAGTCCTGGCAGGCGCGCAGGCCCTCCTCGGTATTGACCACGTGCTCTTTAAGGTTCAGGGCACCCAGATCCACCATGTCCATTTTATAGACATTTTCCATCGTGTCGAAGATCATCTGCGCCGATTCGCCGCTGTGGGTGTAGGAACCGAACGCGCCGCCCATTTTGCCAACCATATTGACCTTCTGGGCCAGAAAGAGGAATGTTTTCATACTGCCGACCAGATCGCGGTGGTAGGTGGGGCCACCGAACACATAGCCGTCAAACCCTTCCAGGTCTTTCTCGCTCTTGATCTCGGTGATCTTCGTAAGGACGACGTCGTTTCCTGAGAAGCGAATTCCCTCGGCAATGAATTCGGCCATTTTTTTGGTATTGCCTGTGCGGCTGACATAACCCACCATTAGTTTTTTCATCGAATTCTCCTTTACGGTTCAATGGTTAGTAAGGGCTGCGTTCGATTGCGTTAAGGGAAGGTTGCCATTGGGCTTGTTCGTGCCTTATTATAACAACAATTCCTGAAAAGTCACTTGGTTTGCGACACGTAGGATTCACCGACGAAAGGAATACCTTATGGGAGGCAACCCGCGATCCGATCCGCTGGCCAGTGCGGTGCTCAACTCGCTCTCGGCCCATATCGCCATCCTCGATGCCGAGGGCGTCATTCTGGAAACCAACGAAGCCTGGCGGCGATTTGCCAACGCCCACAATCCGGGCGATGAAATCGATTCCGTCGGGGACAATTACATCGCCATCTGCGAGGCGTCCACCGGCGAAGATGCCGATGACGCCCACCAGGTGGCGGCCGGCATTCGCCGGGTCATTGCCGGCAGGGTGCGTGAATTCGTCTACGACTACCCCTGTCATGCACCGGACGGCAAACACTGGTATTACATGCGGGCGATTCGCATGATCGGGGACGATCCGCTGCGGGTGGTGGTGAGCCATGAAGACATCACGGCCCTGAAACTCAGCGAAGAGGCCCTGCGCGCAAGCCGGGCGGCCATCGAGGAACGGGAGCAAAGTCTCGAGGAGGCCAATATTGCGCTGAAGGTGCTGTTGAAACAGCGCGAAGAAGATAGAGCCGATCTGGAGCGCAAGGTGCTGGCCAACGTCAAGGGCCTGGTGTTTCCCTATCTGGAAAAACTCCACACGGCCCGCCTCAAGCCACGTGAACGCACACTGATCGAGATCGTTGAAACGCATTTGAAAGACATTATCTCACCCTTTCTGCAGCAGATGGCCAACGCCGACCTGGTCCTGACACCCCAGGAAATGCAGGTGGCGGCCCTGATTCGCGACGGCAAGAGCAGCAAGGAAATCGCCTCGATCCTGATCATCTCCGAGGCCACCGTCAATTTTCACCGCAAGAACCTGCGGGAGAAATTCGGCCTGAAGAACAAACGCGTCAATCTGCGGGCCTATCTTCTCTCCATGACATAATACCTTGACGGCCTCGTAAAAAGTCCGATATCGGCGTTACGCTTCAGCCCTCGTCACTGCAGCGTACGGTAAGGACGCTTCATTCCTCGGGCATCTGCTGCCGCATCTCGAACCTTTTTCGAGACCGTCCGTATCAAGGCTTACTACGAAACCATCACACCTTTAACCGTAAAATGCCCGCAGACGGCTTAAGGCGGCGGATCGTCGGCGACGATCTTGACGACCATCAGGGTAATGTCATCCTCCGCCCGGCGCGGGCCGAGAAACATTCTGAGGGCCTTCAGAATCTCATCCCTGATCCGGCGGGCGTCGCGGCGGGCATGATGACGCACCAGTTTGCGCACCCGCTGTTTACCGAACATTTCGTTGGCCGCATTACGGGTTTCCCAGACCCCGTCGGTGCCGACGACGATGATCTGACCCGCGGTGCAATGGGCGCGCCGGTAGGCACGGTAGGCATAATCATCGCTCAGTCCCAACGCGATCCCATCGCCCTTGAGCATTTCAAAGTTGTCCGCGGCGGGGTCGTAGAGCAGGGCCGGGTCATGACCGGCCCGCACCCATTGCAGCTCCCGGGCACCAGGCGTGAAAAGGAAGTAAAACAGGGTCATGAACTGCCCGCTTTCCTGGACATCGCCAACGAGTTGAAGATTGACGTCCGTGACGATACGGGCCGGGTCCCCGGGCAGGGCCGCCCGCTGCCGTAGCGCCGAACGGACGGTGGCCATCAGCAGCGCCGAGGCGATGCCGTGCCCCGATACGTCCCCCAGGGCGAAAACGACCTGAGGGGAACCTTTCCGGCCCACGGAAAAGAAATCGTAATAGTCACCCCCGGTCTCATCGCAGTAAACGCTTCTTCCGGCAATCTCAAGCCCACCGCTCGCGAATACATCCACCCGGGGCAGCAGCCGCTGCTGAACCTCACGGGCCAGGGTGAGCGAGTGACGCATGGCGTCACGCTCTTTGAGCCCCTCCGTCATGGCGTTGATGACATCACCGGCGTACCCGATTTCGTCGTTGGCCGTGACATGCACGCGATGATCGAAATCACCTCGCCGGATTCGCTTCAATCCACGGATGATGGCGCTCGTGGACTGGGTCATGTTGCGCGCGACGATGAAGACCAGGAAGGCCCCCACGATCATGAACACCGCGACGTCGGTAATGATGGCCCGGCGGATCATGGTCGCGAGCTGGTGTTGATCAGCTGACACCGCGACGATGCGCAGCGTGGCCCCAACGATGGTCAGCAGGGGAACCACATTGCAGGCCAGCAGGAGGCAGCCCAGGCGAACGCTGAGTCTGATGCGCATGACCCGCGAAATTTGGGAAAGCCCGCCCTGGGGAAAGAAAACCGGTGCGAGCCACTTCTGCAGGATACTTTCCAG
>JASFTA010000155.1:0-5148 GCA_050114115.1 Desulfobacterales bacterium
ACAGCCGGTCTGTTGTCCTTTCTGTCCCCGTGCGTTCTACCGCTCATTCCGGGCTACATCGCTTTCGTTGCAGGTCTGTCCGTTAACAATATTACCGAAGGGCAATGGACGAATCGGGAACTGCTGACGGCCATGGTCAACTCAGCCCTTTTTGTGTTCGGTTTCACAGCGGTCTTCGTGGCCTTGGGCGCTTCGGCCACATGGCTTGGCGGGTTGCTGGTGCAAAAACTTCCGCTACTGGTCAATATCGCCGGTGTGATCATCATCTTCTTCGGGTTGCAGCAGATCGGACTCTTCAAATTCGGATTCATGCAGTCCTCTATGCAGATCAATCTCCAGGCCGACAGACTCGGTTTATTCAAAGCACCATTGCTCGGGGCGGCATTTGCCTTTGGGTGGACACCTTGCTTCGGTCCTATCCTGGCCGCCATCTTGACCTACGCGGCCACGATGGACACCGTCGGCAAAGGTGTTTTTCTTCTGACCGTTTATTCAGCCGGACTGGGAATTCCCTTTCTGCTGACCACCCTGGCCATGAAGGGCTTTTTCAATGTCTTTTCAAAAATCAAACGTCATATGCTGTTTATTCAAAAATTTGGCGGCGTCATGCTGGTGATGCTGGGCGTTCTAATGATTACCGGGAAAATGACTTTAATTACGGAAAAACTAGGCTTTTTAAACGGATTTGCCTGGTAGCTGGCCCCACTACTTAGCATAATCAATATGCACCTCCATATAGCTTGAGAACAGATGCCATCAGCAGATGTGTATTTGAATTCTGTATCTATCAATAAATTGTCGTGTCTTGTAATATTGGACCATAATCTGGAAAATCATCAAATCACGGATACCTGCTATTAAACATATGATTCTGTTCCGTTTTGAAGGTTGTTTTAGCAAGATCCTATCTGGACAAACCAGCACCTCAACCGCGATACTCATGCTTTAGAATTCATGCGTAAACGTCGTTTTTGCAGCAATCGGATGGGTGTTAAAACGCAGAAGACAGCCATATCAAGAATTGCTTGGTGATTACCAAGTCTATCTCCGCAGGCCTTGGATCCATATATCAAATCGGTTTTCTCCCGCCGGCCGCAGGCCGAACGCCTCACCGGCTTCCAGAATAGCGCCTATCATGCTGTCACCGTAGCCCCGGCTGCAGGTCAGCAAAAACCCGCCGGCGCCATCCGAATTCTTTTCAAGGGGCACGATCTGGCAGGGCACGTGGCAAAAGGGCCCCTGCAGCAGAAAGGGCGCTTTTTTAGCCGGATCCATCAAATCCAGGTTGGTGAGCTTTTCGGCCACCCGCAAGGCGCGGGGACCGATCAGGGCCACGAACAGGGTGGCTTCGGAAACGTCGGTATAGCCGGAATCATCCGGCAAATCAGGTGCACCGGCGCCCAGATGATAGATAGAGGCTTGGGTGGCGTTCATGCGGTTGATCAGCGTATGGCCTGCCAGGGTGCAATCCCCCGGGGCTTCCGGCACCGCCTGATCGCCGACGGTGATCGCGTCGATATCACGATCCTGCAAATCCCAGCGGGCCTTGTGGGAAAGATCCACTAGCCAGGGACCCTCGCCCTCGTCACTGTATGCCAGAGCCACCGTCCAGTTGTCACGCACCTCGGTCTTGAGGGGACTGATCTGGAATTGCACCGGCGATTGTCTTCTCATCTCAGCCATCGTTTATTCCTCACTTCCTGCAGATCAGGATCTTAAGATCTTTTTTGTGACCCTTCAGAAACGGTAAATTGGGGTTCATTCTCCCGCACTGTGGCGGGATTTCACTTCTGTTTTTAATGGCGGCCGGTGTTCAACAAACCGCAGCGTTTTCGTCACCGACGACGTAGTCGTCGTCGCAAAGCGACGCGTAGCAGCGCTACGTCGAGGATGGCGGAAACGGGAGAACGCCGACCTGGGCCGCAAGATGCCGTTTCTTAAGGGTTACAGGCTAACTTTTCATGCGTTCGCCTTCAGGATCATAGAAAGGCATGGGCACCACCCGGGCATACAACCGCACGTCATTGCATTCGTCTTCGAAGATCTCCAACCGGGTGCCCATATCCGCCAGCGGGGCTTCGACCAGGGCCATGCCCACGGCTTGGCCGGTGGTAAAGCTCTTGCGCATGGTGGCGACGTAGCCGCGTACTTTGCTATCCACGATCAGGGCGCCGTCGCGGGCGGGTCGCTCGTCATCTTCCATGCGGATGCCCGCCAGCTTCAAACGGCCGGGGTCTCTCTCCGCCTGGCGCAGGGCCACGGCGCCCACGGTCCTGGCCTCGGTTTTCGTGCGGTCCCACAGAAACCCCAGACCCAGGTCCAGCAGGTTGGTGCGCTGCTCGGACTCCTGTCCCAGGATGATGTGGCCCTTTTCCATGCGCAGCACGTTCTGGGCTTCCACGCCAAAGTTGCGGATGCCGAACTCGGCCCCGGCCGCCTTGAGCATGTCCCACACCGCCTGCATGTAGGAGGACGGCACGTGCAGTTCATAGGAGAGTTCCCCCACGAAGCCCAGCCGCATGGCGCGCACGAAGACGGTGTCCGCAATCCTGAATTCCCGGTAGCCGGCAAAGGGAAAAGCCTCGTTGGCGAGGTCGATGTCCACCACCTTGGCCATCACCTTGCGGGCGTTGGGGCCCGAGAGGTTGATCACGCCCATGGCGTCCGTCAGGTTGACCAGGTGGAAGTCCCAGTTGTCGTAACGGGTGTGGTAGCGGATCCACTCCGCGGTCTGGCCGGCCCGGCCGGTGGAAGTGGTGAAGTAGTAGTCGTCGTCGGCCAGCTTGACCACTAAGCCGTCGTCGATGACGCCGCCGTCGTCGTTGCACATGGCCGCGTATTTGATGCGGCCTCGACCGACCTTGCGCATGTCCGATACATACACCCGCTGCAGGGCCTTGAGCGCATCGGGCCCGTGGATGCGGAACTTGCCCAGGGTGGATGCGTCCAGCAGACCCACGTTGTTGCGCACGTTGAGAATCTCTTCCCGGCAGTCGAAGTCTGCGGAGAAGTAACGGGCGCGCTGCCAGACGCCGATGTTGCGGAAAATGCCGCCCGCGGCCCTCTGGGAACGATGCAGCGGTGTGCGTTTAAACATGTGGTGGTTGTAGCCGGCATAGGTGGCGATGAAGGTCGGCACCAGGGGGGGGCGCACGGTGGTCGGTTTGGGCGTTCCGGTGGCGGCGGTGTACTTGGCCACGAACAGGGGCAGATTGTGTCCGGGAATGCCGCTCTGGCCAGGGCCCAGACCCACACCGGCAAAGCGCTTGACAAGCTCCGGCACGTCAAACCCCATGTCGATGGCCTGTTTTACCGATTTGACGGTGGCGTCCTCATCGAAGCAGATAAAGCTCTTGCGGCCCTTCACCGGCGCCGTGACCAGCTTGCAGCCGCGCTCCGGTCCGGGCAGGGCCGCGGCCGCCGCTTGCGCTTCGGCAATGGCGGCGGTCAAATCGGCGCCGGCGGCACCGGCGGCCTTCAAGCCGGCCAGGCGGCCGGATGCTTCGATAGCATCGGGGTGATTGATACCGGTCAGGCGGCCGGCCGGAAACATTCTGTCCGGCAGTTCGGCGGGCAGGAAGTAACCGGTGTGGTTGTCATAGCTCATCGTGGCCTGGGCCAGGATGAAGGGACCGGTTACCGGGGTGAGGCCGGCCGAGGCCACCAGCACGTCGCAGGCGAACTCGCGTTTGACGGTGCCCTCCACGGTGGCGAGGGTGACTTTTTTTAACTGTTTTCCGCCGTGGGCCTTGGTTGCGACCCAGCCTTTGAGCACCGGGATCCGGCGTTCGGCCAGGGCCAGTAATCGTTCGGGATTCTGCCCGTCCTCGCGGATATCGGCCACACAGTTGATTTTCAAACCGAGGTCGAAGAGGTCGGCGGCCGCTTCCAGACCCAGGTCGTGCCCCACGGAAAAGACCGCTTCGCTGCCCGGCAGGAGGCCGTAGGTGCGGGCCAGGCGATGGGCGCAGCCCACCTGCATCACGCCGGGGCGTTCGTTGTTTTCGAACAGCAAGGGCCGTTCGATGCAGCCGGTGGCCACCACCACGCTGTCGGAACGGATCTCGATGTAGCGTTCGGTGAAGGCGTCGCCCGTCATACCCTTCTGGAAAGCGGTGATCAGGTTGTTGTTGTAGGCGCCGACCATGGCCGTGTGCTTGAACACGCGGATGTTGGCGGTTTGTTCCACTTGCGCGGCCAGGTCGCGGGCTCGCCGGTAAAGAGGCGTCCCCGTGTCGTTGTTGCTCACCCGATAGTCAAAACATCCGCCCAGGTGGGGGCGGGACTCCAGCAGAATCACGCGCTGGCCGGATTCGGAAGCTGCCAGGGCGGCGGACATGCCGGCGGCGCCACCGCCGATGACGGTGACTTCGGCTTTCATGAAAAGTTCATCATATTTCCCCGGCATCTCGAAGTCAGCCGCGATGACGCCCAGGCCGGCGGCTTTGCGGATTCGCTTCATGGCCATGGGCCAGATGGCGGCGGGCTTGTGCATGGTCTTGTAGTAGAACCCGGCCGGCATCATCCAGTCGAACTTGTCGATACAGCCCAGCCAGTCCCAGTCGGCGGACCCGACCACGTTCTGCGCCTTCGCGGTCATGCCGTCCTCGAGCAGGGTGTTTTCGGCACGCACGTTGGGGATGCCGTCGACGTTCATGCAGGTGTTGCTGCACTCCCCGTCGAGGCTGTAGAGCCCGCGCGGGCGGTGATATTTCAAGCTGCGCGCGAAGACCCGGATGCCGTTGGCGAACAGGGCCGTGGCCACCGTATCCCCGGCGACGCCCGTGTAGGTTTTTCCCCGATAGTGCAGGGTGCGTCGCTCCGTGGGATCGATGCGGAGGGTGGGCAGTTGATCGAGCCTGTTCATGGGCGCACCTCCGGTTGTTCCACTTCGAGGTTCTTTATGGTGTCGCGCCAGGTGGTGAACCAGGCGCCGCAACCGTCGCGGTGGCACCACCACTCTTTCTGAAGGCCGGCCGTGCACTTGTTCATATGGACGTAGTCGCACCAGGCGCGCGGGCTCAAGCCATCTTCCGCCGGCCGCGGTCCCTTGTCTTCGCCCCCGTAGCGGAATTCGTATCCGTTGCGCTTGCCGCAAACGGGGCAGGTGAGAGTCAAAGCCATTCTATTCTCCTTTATCAGGATCCA
>JASFTA010000156.1:0-5143 GCA_050114115.1 Desulfobacterales bacterium
GCTCTTCCCGATCGCCACACCGGGGGGCAGCGATTCCGCGATTCTGGACAACGCCCTCGAGCTTCTCTACCACACCGGCCGCTCCCTGCCCCACGCCATCATGATGCTGATACCCGAGGCCTGGCAGGAACATCGTGAGATGAGCCGCGCCAAAAAAGACTTCTATGCCTACCATGCCTGTCTGATGGAGCCCTGGGACGGACCCGCCTCGATCCCTTTTACCGACGGCATCCGCGTGGGGGCCGTGCTCGACCGCAACGGGCTGCGGCCTTCGCGCTATACTGTGACCCAGGACGGACGGGTGATCATGGCCTCCGAGACCGGGGTGGTGCCCATCGCCGCCGACAACATCGCCGCCAAAGGTCGGCTTCAGCCTGGACGCATGTTTCTGGTGGACACCGCCGAGGGGCGTATCGTCGAGGACGAGGAGATCAAGGCCCGCATCGCCGAACGGCAGCCCTACGGCCAGTGGCTGGGCGCCAATCTGGTGCGCCCGCAAGCCGACACGTCGTCCGGCGCGCCGGCCCCGGACGACGCCGCAACGCTCTTTCAAAAGCAGCAGGTCTTTGGGTATACCCGCGAAGACCTCAAGCTGATTTTGGACCCCATGGCCCGGACCGGTGTCGAGCCCACCGGCTCCATGGGTGACGACATTCCGCCCGCGGTGCTCTCGCGCCGTGCGCGCCTGCTCTACGATTACTTCAAGCAGCTCTTCGCCCAGGTCACCAATCCGCCCCTGGACGCGATCCGCGAAAAACTGGTGACCTCCCTGGTGACGACCATCGGGGCTGAACAAAATCTTTTTAGCGAGACCCCGGAACACGCTCGCCAGATCCGCCTGGAGCACCCCTTGCTGACGGACGCCGAATTTCGGTGGTTTCAGTCCCAGACGCCGGCGGATATGCGCGCGGTAACCATCCCCATGGTCTACCCGGCCAATGGCGGCGGCGCCGAAATGGGCAAGGCGTTGGAAGGCATCTGCCGCTTGTCGGCCAAAGCCGTTCGGGAAGGGGCCGTCCTTGTGATTCTAACGGACCGTCCCGTGGATCCGGACACCGCCCCCGTTCCGGCCCTGCTGGCGACGGCTGCCGTCCACCATCACCTTATCCGCGAAGGGTTGCGGCCGCGCTGCGGGCTCATCGTCGATACCGGCGAGGCCCGGGAGATCCATCACTTCTGCTGCCTGCTGGGTTACGGGGCGGGCGCCGTATATCCCTACCTGGCTTACGCCACCCTGGCCGATCGCGTGGCCCGCGGGGTCATCCCGGACCTTAGCCTCGAAGCGACCATCGAAAACTACCGCCGGGCCGCGGCCAAGGGCATTCTCAAGGTGATGTCCAAGATGGGCATCTCCACCCTGCAGAGCTACCGCGGGGCGCAGATTTTCGAGTGCATCGGCATCGACCCCCAGGTGGTCGACCGCTATTTCACCTGGACCCCCTCGCGCATCGGCGGGGCGGACCTCGATCTTCTGGCCCGGGAGGTCCACATTCGGCACCGGCGTGGTTTTGCGGAGACGGTGATTCCCGCCAGTGCGGCCCTGGACCCCGGCGGGAAGTACCAATGGCGCCGCAACGGCGAGCAGCACCAGTATAACCCCGTGACCATCGCCCGCCTGCAACAGGCCGTGCGACAGAACGATATCCAGGCTTGGCGGGATTTCGACGCGCAGGTCAACCGCCAGAACCGCGAGGAGGGGTTTCTGCGGGGGCTGATCGATTTCACGGAGACCGCAACACCGGTGCCCTTGGATGAGGTCGAACCCTGGGAGGCGATCGTCAAGCGATTTAAAACCGGCGCCATGTCGTATGGTTCCATCAGCCAGGAGGCCCACGAGACCCAGGCTGTCGCCATGAACCGTCTGGGGGCGAAAAGCAACAGCGGGGAGGGCGGCGAAGACGCCGACCGATATCGGCCCGATGACAACGGCGACCTGCGCAGCAGCGCCATCAAGCAGGTGGCCTCGGGGCGCTTCGGCGTGACCATCAACTACCTGAGCAATGCCGTCGAACTGCAGATCAAAATGGCCCAGGGCGCCAAACCCGGCGAGGGCGGACAACTGCCGGGCGGCAAGGTCTATCCCTGGATCGCCAAGACGCGGCATTCCACGCCCTGGGTGGGGCTGATCTCTCCACCGCCGCACCACGACATCTACTCCATCGAGGACCTGGCCCAGCTGATCTACGACCTCAAGCGGGCCAACCCCGCCGCCCGGGTGAGCGTCAAGCTCGTCAGCGAAGTGGGCGTCGGCACGGTGGCGGCCGGGGTGGCCAAGGCCGGGGCGGACGTGGTGCTCATCAGCGGGGATACCGGCGGTACCGGGGCCTCGCCCCAGACATCCGTTCGCTACGGAGGGGTGCCCTGGGAGCTGGGATTGTCCGAGGCGCATCAGATTCTCCAAATGAACGGCCTGCGCGACCGGATCGTGGTGGAGACCGACGGCCAGCTCAAGACCGCCCGGGATGTGGCCGTGGCCTGCCTTCTGGGGGCCGAGGAATTCGGGTTCGGGACGATTTCGCTGGTCAGCCTGGGGTGCGTCATGATGCGGGTCTGCCACCTCAACACCTGCCCGGTGGGTATCGCCACCCAGGACCCGGAACTGCGCCGGAAGTTTACCGGCCGTCCCGAGCATCTCATGAATTTCATGCGTTTCGTTGCCCAGGATCTGCGCCCCATCATGGCCGCGCTCGGATTCCGGCAGGTGGCGGAGATGGTCGGTCGGGTGGACCGGTTGGACATGGTCCCGGCCCTGGATCATTGGAAAGCGCGCGGCCTCGATTTGTCCGCGATCCTGGCGCCCCCCGAGATACCGGACGCGGTGGCGCAGCACTGTGTGCTTTTGGAAACCCGCGATGCCCCGCCGCCCCTGGATGAGGAACTGATCGCTAAACTGCAGCCGGCCCTGGATCAGCAAACCCCCATGGGGCTTGACCTCACGGTGCGCAACGTGGACCGCACCGTAGGCACCACGCTCAGCCATGCCATTGCCAAGCGTTACGGCGACCAGGGCTTGCCTTCGGACACCATCGTGTTGCGGGCCACCGGTACGGCTGGACAGAGTTTCGGCGCTTTCGGCGCCCCCGGCCTCAGTATTCACCTGCGTGGCGAGGCCAACGACTATTTCGGCAAGGGGCTTTCCGGCGCCCGTCTCAGCATCCGTCCGCTGGAGGGTGACACCACCGTGGCCGAGGAAAACATCATCGTGGGCAACGTGGCCCTTTACGGCGCCACGTCCGGGGAGGTATTCATCCGGGGCCGGGCCGGGGAACGGTTTTGTGTCCGCAACAGCGGAGCCACGGCCGTGGTGGAGGGCATCGGCGACCACGGCTGTGAATACATGACCGGCGGGCTGACCGTCGTGCTGGGATCCACGGGGCGTAATTTTGCCGCCGGGATGAGCGGCGGGGTCGCCTATGTCCTGGACGCCGACGGCCGTTTTGCAAGCCAGTGCTGCAACCTGGAGATGGTCGAACTGGAGGCGGTCACCACCGCGGATGACATCGAGGCTTTACGCCGCCTGATCCAGCAACACCAGACCATTACAGCGAGCAGCCTGGCCGCCCGCATCCTGGAAGACTGGGAATCTTTCCACCCCCGGTTCGTCAAGGTCATGCCGGTGGAATACAAGCAGGCCCTGGAAAAGCTGGCTGTCGCCGAACGGGCGGCGGTCTGAATCCGGGATCGAGGAATAAAATCATGGGAAAACCGACGGGCTTCAAGGAATTTGAGCGCGAAACCCCAACGCGTCGACCGGTGGCCGAACGCATCAACGATTACCGCGAAATCTACGAGGATTTCCCCGAGGAAAAACTGGTCCGGCAGGCGGCCCGCTGCATGGACTGCGGGGTGCCCACCTGTCATTCAGGCTGTCCGCTGGGCAATCTGATTCCGGACTGGAACGACTTGATCTACCACGGACGTTGGCGTGAAGCCCTGGAGCAACTCCTGCTGACCAACAATTTTCCGGAGTTCACCGGGCGGCTCTGCCCGGCGCCCTGTGAAGAAGCCTGCGTGCTGGCCATCAATGAGCCGGCCGTCACCATCGAGCAGATCGAAAAGGAGATTGTCGAAAGGGGCTTCCGTGAGGGTTGGGTACACCCTCAGCCGCCCGCGCGGCGCACCGGCAAACAGGTGGCCGTCATCGGTTCGGGGCCCGCGGGGCTGGCCTGCGCCCAGCAGCTCAACCGGGCCGGCCACCAGGTGACCGTGATGGAGCGGGCCGACCGGATCGGGGGGCTTTTGCGCTACGGCATACCGGATTTCAAACTGGAAAAGAACATTCTGGACCGTCGGCTCGAACTGATGCGCCAGGAGGGCATCGTTTTCAAGTCCGGCACCGAGGTTGGCCGTGATGTGAGCACGCAGGATTTGGCCCTGTTCGATGCGGTGGTGCTCTGTACGGGGGCCACGGTGCCGAGGGATCTGCCGATTCCGGGTCGCGAGTTGGAAGGCATCCATTGGGCCATGGATTTCCTGACCCAGCAGAACCGGCGGGTGGCCGGCGATATGGATGTGGATTTGGAGGCGTCAACCATCTCGGCCCGCGGCAAGCATGTCATCGTCATCGGCGGCGGCGATACCGGCAGCGACTGCATCGGAACGAGCCATCGCCAGGGGGCGCTAAGCGTCACCAATTTTGAGCTTCTGCCCCGCCCCACCGAAGAGCGCCCCGAGGGGCAGCCCTGGCCCTTTTGGCCCATGCGGCTGCGCACCAGCAGTTCCCACGAGGAAGGCGGTGATCGTCATTGGTCGATTCTGGCCCAAAGCTTTAACGGCGAGAACGGCCGTGTTCGATCGGTGGTCACCGTGGATGTCGAATTTACCGCCCGCAACGGGGCGCGTCCCGAAATGCAGGTGATTGCCGGCAGTGAACGGGAATGGCCAGCAGAATTGGTTTTGCTGGCGATGGGCTTCACCGGGTCCGAACAGGGTTCCCTCTTGGCGCAGTTCGATCTGAACCTGGATGAGCGCAGCAATCTGTCGACGGTTGCCCCTTATGCGACCGCACGCCCCGGCCTATTTACCGCCGGCGACGCCCGGCGCGGACAGTCGCTGATCGTCTGGGCCATTGCGGAAGGCCGCGAGGCCGCCCGCCAGGTCGATCTATACCTCATGGGGCAGACGGATCTGCCGGAAATAGGCT
>JASFTA010000157.1:0-5112 GCA_050114115.1 Desulfobacterales bacterium
TCGGTGCCGATCACGATGATCTGGCCGGCGGCCACGGCACGCACCGATTCCTCGTAGCGGGTCTCCTCCAGGACACCCAGCGGCAGGGGCATTCCCGGTCCCGCCAGTTCGTCGAAGGTCTCCGCGAGCGGATCGTAAAGAAAGGCCGGGTCATGACCGGCGCGGGTCCAGCGCAGGATATGGTCGACCGGATCGACTTCGCAGTAGAACATGCTCATGAAACGGTGGGTGCCGTCCACGTCGCGCACCAGATGGCGATTGACATCGGAAACGACGTCGGCCGTATTGCCATCGTTATCGATGCGCTCGCGCATGGACCCCCTCGCCGTGGTCATCAGCAGGGCCGAGGGCAAGCCATGACCGGTGACATCGCCGACCACGATCCCGGCGCAGGTCTTGCCGTTAATCGAGCGGGTGAAGAAATCATAATAGTCCCCGCCGGTCTCGTCGCACCAATCGCTGCGGCCGGCAATCTGCAGTCCCTCGACTTCCAGGCGATCCTTGGGCATCAGGTTGCGCTGGATCTCGCTGGCCTGGGCAATGGACTTGCGAAAGGCCTCCAAATGCGACGTCTCCCGTGCCTTGTGACTGTACTTTTGGATGCCCTCGTGGATGGCCCGGGCCAGGGTCCCGGAAGGACAGGGTTTGAGATGGAACTGGAAGATATTGCCCTCGTTGACGGCCTGAACCGCGGTGGAGAGATCGGTCGAACCGGTCAGCATCATGCGCACCGTGTCCGGATTGAGTTCCTTGACCCGGGACAAGAGTTCGATGCCGTTCATTCCCGGCATGCGAAAATCGGAAACGACCACCGAAAAGGGGCCGCTGCTGCTCATCATGGCAAGGGCTTCCGGTCCATCACTGGCCGTAACCACCTGGAACTCGCGCCGCAGTTGACGCTTGAGCCCGGCCAGGAGCATGGGATCGTCATCCACCAAAAGAATTCGGGCCTTCATTGGTTTTCTCCTTCAAGATCGGCATGGCCCTGGCGCCATTCGGCCACCCGGTGGTGGACCCCGATCGTTTGCAGATAATCCGCATCGCCGTCTTCACCCACGGGTATTTGGCGATCAAACCTGTCAGCCAGGTGAACGGCGGCCAGGGGACCGAATTCCCAGATCTGGCTCTGGCCCGGATTGTGGTGAAAGGCAATCGCCGAGAGCAGGACGGTTTCCAGCCCCCACAGCCCCATCAGGTAGGCGCCGATTTCCGCATGCGAGGCGCCGAACGCGGCCTGTTCCCGTTCCCATTCCGTGCGCTCCTCGGACGGGGGCGCCTGGATGACCTTCTGATAGTCCGACCCGAAATTGACGGCCAGGATCAGCTTGCCGATATCGTGCAGCATACCCGCCAGAAAGGCCGCATCGATTTCATCACGCGGCCGACCGGCGGTGCGCATGATATGCTTGGCAAAGCCCCCGGTGGCCAGGCTGTGCTGCCAGAGGCGCTCGAAGTCCAGAAGGCCCAGTTTCTCCTTTTCGAAAGCCGCGAAGACGTTGACGGAAAGCACCAGGGCTTTGATGGCATCCAGCCCCAGAAGCTTGACGGCATCACGGATGTCGCCCACGCGGCGGCGGAGTCCAAAGAAGGCCGAGTTGACCATCTGTAGAATCTTGGCGGCCATGCCCAGATCGCGGGCGATGATGTCGGCGATCTTCTGGATCGATGCCTCCGGCGACTGGACTTCCTCCATCACCTCCATGCAGATCGTGGGCATACTGGGCAGGGCATCGATGCCGGCCACGATCTTCTTGAGACCCGCGTGTGAAAGGATATCGTTCAAGGCAAAGGTTTTGGCCAGGGCGTCTTTGAGGAGCGCGGCATCGCACGGTTTGGAGAGGTGTTGATGGGCCAGACGCACGGATTTGAGAATCATCTCCCGATCGAGCTGGCCGCTGAGGATAATGCGCACCACCTGGGGGTGTTCCTGTTTGACGCATCCCAGCAACTGGGCCCCGTCCATCTCGGGCATACGCATGTCGGACACCACCACATCGACGGTCTGCGCGCGCATCACGGCCAGGGCCTCGGCCCCGCTGTTTACGAAGGTCATCGCCCACTCACGGCGCATGCTTCGCAGGGAACGCTGCAGGCCCTTCAAGACCATGGGTTCATCATCGACAAAGAGCAGGTGCTTCTTATCCATGGCCGTCCGGCTCCGCTTTCCGCGGCAATCGCAGGATAAAGGTGGTGCCCCGGCCTTCAGCGGTTTCGAAGCGCAACTGGCCGCCAAGTTGATCAACGATCACGGCATGCGCCAGGGCCAGGCCCTGTCCCGATCCGCGCCCTTCTTCCTTGGTGGTAAAGAACAAATCAAAGACCTTGTGCCGGATGGCTTCCGGAATCCCGGTACCGCTGTCCTGAATGCGGATTTCGGCCCATTGCGGCCGGCACACGGTGGCCACATGGATCAACCCTTTGGCACCCGGGCGCGCCTGGACCGCATCGGTGATGGCATGGGCGGCGTTGGTGATCAAATTGAGGATGACCTGGTTGAACTCGCCGCGCAGACAGGGCACCGGGGGCAGTTGCGGGTCGAAGTCCGTGGTCAATTCGGCGATATACTTCCACTCGTTGCGGGTGATGACGATGGTGCTTTCGATGGCCTCGTTGAGATCCACCGGCGTTTTCTCTTCGCCCCCGGGATGGGCGAACAGCTTCATCGAACGCACGATCCTGGAAATACGTTCGACACCGTTCATGATATGCGCGATGGCGTTAGGTACCTCATCGGCCAGGTAGCCGAGATCGGCCTCCTCGATGGTGGCCTCAAGGGCTTTTAAAATGGACGGCATGGCCCCGTCTTTGCGGGCGGCCTCCGCCAGTTGGGCATAGACGCTTAAAACCTGCTGCAGGCCCCCAAAAGCCTCTCGTAAAAACTGGGTATTGTCCCCCACGAACTGTGCCGGCGTACTGATTTCATGGGCAATCCCGGCGGCCATCTGGCCGATGGCCTCCATTTTTTGGGCCTGGGCCAGTTGTTCCTCCAACTGCTTGCGTGCGGTAATATCGGCGCCCATGAGGATCAGACGCAGCGGACTGGGCGAGCCAGCGGCCATGGGATGGACGGTCAGCCCCAGGACCCGGGGATCCTGACCGGGCAGGGTAAAGGCGATGTCTTCGATCCGCACCGTGCGGCCGCGGGCACGACAGGCGGCAATGCCGGCGACAATGCGCTCACGGTCCCACGGCAGGTCGAGGTCGTCCAGCGGTCGGCCGCCAACCTCGGCGGCCGATCGCTCCAGCAATGTTTCGGCCTGGGTGTTCCACAGGACGACCCGCTCGTCCGCATCCAAGCCAATCAGCAGGGAAGGGATCGAAGCGACCAGATGCTCGGTTTCGACGGCAAGGCCATGGGCCGAAATCGGCAGCGGCGCCCGGTCGGTTTCTCGCTGCAGCGAACCTGATAATGGCGACATGCTGCCTCCTTGATTGAGCCGTCGGGTGGCATTCTTTCAACCCGGCCGGGGCGTCGAGGTGTTAAAACCGCTTATCGAGGACGTCCTCAAAAAGAATTCTGGTTTCAGCGCCGGGTGGGCGTGAGTTTCCCCGCAGAAGCGGGATTCCTCATCTGATCGACTATAACCTATCCCCAAAAAGTCTAAGTGCCCCTGGCGGTGTTCCCCAGCTTTGCTGGATTTCGCATCCATTGTTTAGTAATTCGGAGCGTCCCAGCGTTGCTGGATTCAGCATCAATCTTATAAACTGGGGTGCCTCGCGAATCGGCTCTTGGCAGAACCGTAGGGTCCCTACCCTACGAACCTGCGTACATACTACGTGTATGCTCCGCTTTTTCACCACTTCGCGCCTTGCCAGGAACCCTGATCCTTTTTTTGAGATCAGGTTCTAGGTCCTGTGGGTCGAACCGGCGGCATACGCCGGTATTTCGATGATTCAAGTCGATCGCCCAGCATAGCGCGGGGGCCAAAAGGCATTTTTAGGACGCCTTCTAGTTAGTGTCGGCCGCCTTACCAAAAACCTTAGCCCGGCACGGGTAGATTCTCAGGTGTTGATCGGTCGGATTGAATTCGATATCGGTTGGTTAGATTCCGATATGCAGGTGGGCCATCCGAGACGGCCAAAGGGGACCTTCAGGTGGAGACGGGCCGCACTTTTAAGGTAGCGGCTTGTTCGCGGGCTTCCCTATCCGTGGGCAGCCCCTCCCGCCCGCCGTAGGCCCGGCAGGAGAGCGAGGCCACCGCCACGGCAAACTTGACGGCCCGGGCCAGGTCATAGCGGCGCAGACGGGCCACGGCAAAGGCGGCGTGAAAATTGTCGCCGGCACCGATGGTATCCCGCACGTTCACCTCCGGCGCCGGGACGCGCCACAAGCGACCATCCTGCTGGAAATAGGCCCCCTGCCGGCCGCGGGTGACGATCAGGGTGCCATCGATGCGCGCGGCCAGACGCTCAAACTGTTCGTTCAACGGCAGGTCGGCGAGATTCAGATGGGGATCATCGAAGAACTCGCTGCTGGGGATGAAGTAATCGGCCCGGCGCATCATGTCTTCCAGGCTCTCGCGCCAGCGCTCGGCGTCATAGATGATGACCGGGGCCCGGGGCCCCGGCGGGGGCAGGTGGGCCGTCAGGTAGGTGGTTTCGGGATCCAGCAGCACAACAGCGGCCGAGCGGAAGAGATCGGGCGGCAGATCCGCGGCCGTTAGCCGCGGCAGGGTGCTGGACTGGTAGAAAATTGTGCGCCGGCCGGTGGCTTGCGTGACAAAGATGTGGGATTCCGGGGTCTTGCCCCCCGCGATCGTCTG
Organism: Desulfobacterales bacterium; assembly: GCA_050114115.1. Lineage (GTDB taxonomy): Bacteria > Desulfobacterota > Desulfobacteria > Desulfobacterales > UBA5852 > JABZFP01. Next base: position 4,764 of record JASFTA010000157.1, read on the forward strand.
CACGCGATCGTGGTCGACCCCGAAATCCGCCAGCCGCTGCCGGCAGAATCGCCCGGCCGGATCGTCTCCCAACCGCCCCACCAGCCGCACGGCAGCGCCCAGCCGCCGAATACAACAGGCGCCCGTGGCCCCCTGACCACCGCCTTCGTCGCGCATGGCCAGGATGGCGGCCTTGGCATTTTCATGGGGATAACGCGCGACCACAGCGATGTGGTCCAGGCAGCCGCGCCCGATGACCAGGATGTCTGAAGCCGCCATGGAAAATTCCACTGAAATTCTTGTGGTGCTTAGCTATGATAAAGCATCAGGGTTCAGGCGGTACGGCATCGTTTGCCAAGGGTCCGATCTT
>JASFTA010000158.1:0-5106 GCA_050114115.1 Desulfobacterales bacterium
TGGTGAAGCCAGCTGGGCTTCGACCGTACGTACGTCGGCAACCATTTCGGCCAGGGCGTCGTAGCCCAGTGGCTGTTCCCCGATATCCCCCTTGAGCGTTGCCAGAAGCTTCTCCACCAGCGCCCGCTGGCGTTCGTCCAGGGGCGAGTCGTGCCCGAGTCGGTTGTCCGTTCGCGGCGCATCCTCGTCGCTATCGTCTTGGAAAAGGGCCTTCCCGTTCTCGCTGAGCCCGACGTCGCCTGAGAGCGTGCGAATTTCGATAATGCCCTCCGCCATCAGGTCTTCGGCCGTAAAGGTGCTTTGATCGCGATCCAGGCCCATGGAGGCCCCCAGATCATACATGGAAATCTGAGCGGCGGTGTCGGCGCCGGTTTGGGCGTAAAGTGTTTCGAGAAACTGGCGGCTGGTAGGATCCAAATCGGTTAGCGTCATGCATGATCCTTTCTTACGGGGCATTGAATCGGCTTATGTGTTCGTGGCGGCCCCTGCGCCGGCCGGCTCTTTATCGGGGATCATCCCAGAATAGCTTCCAGCGCCTGCGAAAGGGTCGCATAGCGAAATTCGAAGCCGCTTTGGCGCAACCGTTCGGGAGCGGCCTTCTGGCTTCCCAGCAGGACCGAACTGAATTCTCCCAAAGCGGCCTTCATGAAGAGCGCCGGTGCGGGCATGAAGGCCGGTCGGTTAAGCGCGCGTCCCAGGGCCTGCGCCAGCATGCGGTTGGTGACCGGTTCCGGGGCACAAAAGTTGAAGGCCCCTTCAACGCCGGGTTCCTCCATCAGGAACAAAACGGCGTTCACCAGGTCGTTCAGGTGAATCCAGGGGAACCACTGACGGCCGCTGCCCAGCGGGCCGCCCAGCCCCATTTTGAAGGCCGGGACCATCTTGGCCATGGCGCCGCCGCCCTGATGCAGGACCACGCCCAGGCGCCCGCAGACAACGCGGACGCCTTTTCGTCCGGCGGCCTCGGCCTCGGCCTCCCATTCGATTCCCAGACGCGCCAGAAAATCGCTGCCGGCCTCGGCGGTTTCGGTGAGGGTTTCATCGCCGCGGTCACCGTAGTATCCGATCCCCGAGGCACTGAACAGGAAACGCGGCCCATCGTCCGGGATGGCCGCCACGAGATTGCGGGTGGTCAGAATGCGGCTGTCGCGAATAACGGCCTTGGTGCGCGCCGTCCAGCGCTGAAAGATGCTGGCCCCGGCCAGGTTGATACAGGCGTCGCTGGCGGCCACGGCCTCCTGCCAGGTGCCGGGCAGGGTGGTGTCGGCGGAAATGTAGGTCAATTGGGGATGGTCCTCGCGCCGGTGCCGTCTGGAACGGCCCAGGGCGGTAACGTCGTGGCCGCGATCCAGGAGAACGTCCACAAGTTGGGAGCCAACGAAACCGGTGGCCCCGGTGACCAGGATCTTCATGTCAGCCCTCCATTGCGTTCGGGAAACCGAAGTGGATCGGCTTCCGGGTGGTTTCGGGGAATGAATGTTTTATCCGATTAATGAGCCGGGGAGGACGCTGCGGGAGCATCCCTTCAGATTGGCTGATGGTAAACACCATTTGGGATGCTGGCAAACCGGATCGCGGTGGATGATCATGCCCCGCCGCCGCAAGCCGCAGGTTCAGACGCTGTCGGGGTAGGCCCCGGGTTTCGCATGGCGGCAGTCAGGGCATAGACCCGCAAATTCGACCTTATGATCGAGGATGTAAAAATCGGTGTGCGCTTGGACGGCGTTTTCGAGGGCCTTGCTGACTTCGAGAGGGGCATCGACCAGGCGGTCGCAGTTGACGCAACGAATGTGATAGTGGTTCGTGGCAATCGCATCGAAGCGTTTTAGACTGCCGGCCATTTCGATTGTTTGAATTTCGCCCAGCGCGGAGAGAATTTCGAGGTTGCGATAGACGGTACCAAGACTGATGCGCGGCATTTGCTGGCGCACGCGTCCGAAAATTTCATCGGCACTGGGGTGGGCGTCGGTTTTCCGCAGCTCTTCCAGGATACTCTGTCGCTGGCGCGTCATGCGCAGTTTGCGTTCCTTAAGCAATTTGGGGGGACCTCCTTCCATCTTGTGGCTCCGCCCGCCGGTGGCCATGCGATCCAATCCCCGGCTTGCGGCTGGGCGACCAGTGTCACCGCAACACCGGTTAGCACGCGCGCCGACGGTCTTCAGCGATCATCCATGGGCACAAAAACGCATTCATCCGGTCCGCAGTAATCCCCCACGTAGTCCGACGCCGGCCGGTAGAGCGCCGGCTTGGGCGCCGCGTCGGCATACTGCTCTTCGATCACATGTGCGGTCCAGCCCGCTACGCGCGAGAGGGCGAACAGGGGCGTAAACAGGTCGATCGGAATGCCCATCGCATAGTAGAGCGAGGCACTGTAGAAATCGACGTTGACGTAGATGTCGATCCCCTTTTTCTCTTTGAAAACGGTTTTACCGGTTTTTTCCAAGGCCCGTGAGATTTCGTACCAGTGGGGCTCGCCGATGCGTTCACCCATTTTTTGGGACATGGGCGCCAGAATGTGGGCCCGGGGGTCATCGGTCTGGTAAACGGCGTGTCCCAGGCCGAAGATCAGGCGTCCGGCCTCCAGTTCTTGCTGGACATAGGCTTCGATTTTGTCCACCGAACCGATTTGCTGCAGCATCTGCATAACCCGCACATTGGCGCCACCGTGCAACTCGCCGGACAGGGACCCCAGGGCCGCGGCTACGGCACTGTAGATGTGGGCCCGGGTCGAGGCCACTTGGCGGGCCGAAAAGGTGGAGGCGTTGAACGAATGCTCGGCATGCAGCACCAACCCGACATCGAAGAAATGGGCCAGTTCATCATCCGGCGGCTCTCCATTGAGCATGTACAGAAAATTGGCGGCGTGGCTGATATCGGCCCGGGGCGCTACCGGTTCCCGTCCATTGCGAATGCGGTCCCAGGCGGCCATGATGGTCGGAAATTTGGCGATCAGGCGAGTGGCCTTGCGCAGGCTGGCCTCACGTTCGCGTTCAGCCAGGTCCGGGTCATAGCTGGCCAGCAGGGAGGTGACCCCCTGGAGGATATCCATGGGATGCGAATCGGCCGGGCAGCTTTTCATGATCTGCAACACGTTTTCCGGTATCGCCCGTGCTTCGGCCAGCGAGGCCTTGAAGGCGATCAGTTCGTCTTCGCTGGGCAGATGTTCATAGAGCAGCAGGTGCGCAACCTCTTCGTAGGTGGCATTCTCGGCCAGTTCCTTGACCAGAAACCCACGGTAGATCAGCTTGCCTTCAGCGCCCTTGACGTCACTGATTTTCGTGCTGGCAACCGTAACGCCGCGCAGGCCGGTGTTAAGAGTGGGTGTGCATTCTTCCATGGCGTTCTCCCTGCTGAGGTTGGCGTGGGGATTTTCGAGGGGTCGGTGGACCAGTGGGTCGTGGCTACAGATCGACCCACATGTCTGCTTCGTTGCCGCAATGGGTGCAGGTGGCCTGCCCCTTGACCTTCTGGGCCGGGGCGGCCGGACTCGGTGAGGAGGATTGGGTTTCCGCCGCTTCGGGCGCATGCTCCGGGAGGGAACAGGTGACGACCATTTCAGCCTCGTTCCCACAGTGTTCACATTTGCAGACCTGCCGTTTAACGATCGGTTCCATTTTATTTCCTCCCTTGGACGATGACACTGGATATGTGCCAGTGGCGTAGGATGATCACCGTAATTTACATGATTACAATGAGATTTGTGGGCTTAAAAGTCAAGAGTAAATGCCCGTGGATAGCCGCTTTGCGGTGTTTGACGCCTGATCGTTTTATCGTGGCCGGCCGGTTGGTGGCCATCCGCGATTCCCTCTCCAGGTCACCGACACCGGTTGAAATGGGGGGACAAAGGTGTTAGTAGGGTCGCAATTGTGACCGTGGCCCTCAATTTTCCCCGACAGCATCTGAAACACATGAAAACCATTCGGAACCGCAAAGGCTACGACCTGAAACTCCAAGGGGCACCCAACGACGACCTGGTATCGCTGTCGGCGCCCGTCACCGTTGCGGTCCTGCCCGAACGAATTCCATTCATCAAACCCCGCCTGCGGGTTAAGGCTGGCGATCCCGTTCAGGTCGGCAGCTTGCTTTACGAGGACAAAACCGACCCGCGCATCCGTTTCGTTTCGCCAGGCGGGGGCAAGGTGGCGGACATTGAATTCGGACCCCGCCGGGTGATCCGCGAAATTGTCATCCAGCTTGACCGCGACGAGTCCTTTGCAACCTTCCCGCGTCTTACGACCGACGAAATCGAGCGGATCGAACGGGAAGAACTGGTCAGCCGCCTTCTGGAAGGCGGCATCTGGCCTTTTTTCCGCGAGCTGCCCTATCGCAAGATCGCCGATCCGGATGTCGAACCGCCGGCGATCATGGTTGTTCTGGATGGCCGCGAGCCCTTTCAACCCAACCCCGAACGCTATCTGAACGACGAAACACGCCCCCTGATCCAATACGGGCTCAAGGCCCTGAGACGGTTGAGCGACAGGGTGCTGGTCTACACCGATCCGCGGCTTTCAGATCTGTGCCGAACCTTTAAGGCCGAACTCACCCATACGATTGCGGGGCACTATCCGGCCGACGATCCCGGCGTGCTCCTGTACCACCTCCGCCGCCGCCCGGAAGAAAACCGCACCTGGTTTATCCACGGGCAGGACCTGCTGGCGCTGGCCCGGTTCCTAAAAGACGGCCGCTACCCCATCGAACGCGTGTATGCGGTGGCCGGCAGCGGGGCCGCCGCCAGACAGCATGTTCAATCCCGGCTGGGGGCCCCATTGCAACATCTCGTGCTGACCCCACCCACTTGTCCTGAACCCCGCTACGTGGTCGGCGGGGTCCTGCGGGGCTACCCAGGTGAACCCCGCGGCCATATCGGTCTTTACGAGACTTCCGTGATCGTCCTGCCGGAAGCCACCGAGCGGGAATTCATGACCCTGTTTCGACCCGGTTTCAACAAACCCACACGATCACGGGCCTTTGCTTCGTCCATCAAGGATGCCCCCATGGTCATGGACACGAACATCAACGGCGGCCGTCGGGCCTGTATCGCCTGCGGCTATTGTTCGGATGTCTGCCCGGTGGACATCCTGCCCCAGATGGCCCTGAAAAGCATCC
>JASFTA010000159.1:0-5099 GCA_050114115.1 Desulfobacterales bacterium
AGTCGGCCCTGGCGGCACGCGTGCAGGAATGGAAAGACGTCCCCCTGTTGGCCCGCACACACGGGCAACCGGCGTCCCCCACCGTAATGGGCAAGGAAATCCAGGTGTTCGTCGAGCGCCTGGCACGGCAGCGTGATCTCATCGCGGCTGTGCCTTTTTCCGGCAAGTTCGGGGGCGCCACGGGCAATTTCAACGCCCACCAGGTGGCCTATCCCGAAGTGGACTGGCCGGCCTTTGCCGACCGGCTGGTGAACGACACCCTGGGGCTCACGCGCTGCCGCGTGACCACCCAGATCGAACACTACGACAACCTGGCGGCTTTTTGTGACGGCCTCAAACGCCTGAATACGATTCTGATCGATCTCAACCGTGACCTCTGGACCTATATTTCCCTGAATTACTTCCGCCAGAAGATCAAGAAGGGCGAAGTGGGCTCGTCCACCATGCCCCACAAGGTCAACCCCATCGATTTCGAAAACGCGGAAGGCAACCTGGGGGTCGCCAACGCCCTGCTGGAACACCTGGCGGCCAAGCTGCCGATCTCCCGCCTGCAGCGGGATCTGACCGATTCCACCGTGACGCGCAATATCGGGGTGCCCCTGGCGCACACGGTGATCGCGCTGAAATCCCTAAGGCGCGGACTGGACAAACTGATGATCGACACAGCGGTGATCGCGCAGGACTTGGAGGCCAACTGGGCCGTGGTGACCGAGGGCATCCAGACCGTTCTGCGCCGCGTGGGGTACCCCAACCCCTATGAGGCCCTCAAGGCCCTGGCGCGCACGAACAAGCCCATCGACCAGGACATGATCCGGGCGTTTATCGATGAACTGGATGTCGAAGAGGAGGTCAAAAACGAGCTGAAGCACATCACCCCGCACAATTACACCGGGGTCAAACTAATATGATCAGGCCGGAACGACGCATCGCTTAGCAGGCGGTAGAAAAACGATTGCGCAGCCTCTCCGAGCGCTGCAGGCCGGTGAAAGGAGGTTCGCCCCACCCGCACCCCAACTTTCATGACCGCTCACCCCTTCCCACCAATCCAAGGAGACGTTATGAAAAAACTACGCGCCCTTAGCACATTATTTTTGATCCTGGTCCTGGCCGCCGGTGTTCAAGCCGCAGTCAAGAATCCCGACACCTTTATTTTTGCCACCTACGGCACGCTGCGCACCCTGGATCCCTGCGTGGCCTACGACACGACTTCCTCCCAGCGGTTGTGGAACATCTACGAGCCGCTCATTTTTTTTGACGGCGGCCACACCGATCGGTTCAAGCCGCTGATCGCCACCCAGGTGCCCACACTGGAAAACGGCGGAATATCGGCCGACGGCAAGACTTACACCTTCACCATCCGCAAGGGGGTCAAATTCCACGAAGGCCAGACCCTGACGCCCGCCGATGTGGTCTACAGCTTCAAGCGCAACATGATCGCGGATCCGGACGGGGGGCCCATGTGGATGCTGCTTGAAGCCCTGACCGGGAAAGGCTCCACCCGCGACGGCAAGGGCAAGATTCTTCCCGGCATCATGGAAGCCATCGACAAATGCGTCGAGGCCCGCGGCGATCAGGTCATCTTTCATCTGCCCAATCCCTATCCGCCCTTCATGGGGATCCTGGCGTATTCGTCTTCGGTGATCCTTAGCCAAGACTGGTGCGTGGCCAACGGCTGCTGGGACGGCAAGATCGCCAACGCCGCCAAATACAACAACCCGGCCCCCGGCCACGAACCCCTGCAGAAAATAGCCAATGGTACCAACGCCTACCGAATGAAAGCCTGGGAACCGAGCCGGGAGTTCATCTTCGAGCGCTTCGACGGCTATTGGGGCCCGAAGCCGGCACTCAAGACGGCCATCATCAAATACGTAAAGGAATGGAGCACGCGCAAGCTCATGCTCCAGAACGGAGACGCCGACCGGGTGACCGTGGACAACCCCTACGTGCCGGAGGTCAAGGCCATGAAGGGACTCAGGTTCTACGAGATTCCCCAGCTGTCGGTGTCCATGGCCTTTTTCTGTCAGAAGATCAACGCCGCCGGCAATCCCAACATCGGCAGCGGGAAATTGGACGGGAAGGGGATCCCCCCGGATTTCTTCAGCGACATCAACGTGCGCAAGGCCTTCCTGCACGCCTTCGACCGCGCCACCTATGCCGAGGACGTCTTCAACGGCCTGGTGGTAATGCCCACGAGCCCCAACATAAGGGGCCTGGCCTTTCACAAGGAGGTGCCGGTCTACGGATTCGACCTGAGCAAGTCGGCCGCCTACATGAAAAAAGCCTGGGGCGGCCAGGTTTGGGAGCAGGGCTTCAAGATGATCATCACCCACAACACGGGCAACGAGATGCGCGAGGCTGCGGCCCTCATGCTGGCGGAGAACATCATGTCCCTGAACCCCAAGTTCCAGATCGAGGTGCGCAACGTGGAGTGGAAGGACTACCTGGTGCAGTACCGCAACTTCATGTACCCCCTGTTTCTGATCGGCTGGGGGGCGGATTACGCCGACCCGCACAACTTCGTTTACACCTTTATGCACTCCCAGGGGGTCTACGGTCGCTACATGGCCTATAAGAACGACGAGGTCGACCGTCTCTGTGAAGAAGGCATCGGCACGATCGACCCGGCCCAGCGCGGGAAGATCTACGCGCGTTTGCAGGATCTCTTCTATCAGGAGGCCATTGCGGTGCCGCTCTACCAGCAGATCGTGGTGCGCGCCTACCGCGACTGGGTGTCGGGCTACACCCCCAATCCCATGCTCATGGACGCCAACGAGATGCTGATGGAAATCCGCAAGGAGTAGGGGGTTGAACCGCAGCGCCGCCCGGAAGCGGGCCTTGAAAGGCTGCGTTAATGAGCAGCGCTGACGAAATTGAAGTGATCCTGAGGGTTCGAGGGGCCAAGGATTCGAGGGTTCAAGTGAAACGCCAAGCACTTGCCGAATCTTGAATCTTGGAGGCCGTAATCCTGGACGGTTCTGCTCTCGCCATATTGGAGAAGATCCCTATTTGGTTTAGACCGGCGGGCCGTGTGCAATCCGGCCGATGGCCTGCTGTCAGCGTCACCATACCGGGTCCCGGAGGTTCATGCGCACTTTCATCCTGCGACGCGCGTTTTTCCTGCTGTTCGTGCTGTTTGGCGTGTCGGTGCTGCTCTTCGGCATCCTGATGACCTTCAGCCCGGAGCGCCGGGCGGCGGCCTACGTCACCACGCCCCAGCAGGCCAAGGACATCCCCAAAATCATCCAACAGTTCGGCCTGGACGACCCCGTGCATGTCCAGTACCTGCGCTGGATCCGCGAGGTGGCCCGGGGCAATCTGGGCTGGTCCCTGGTGGCGGCCCGGCCGGTGGGGGAGGCCTTCTGGCGCTACTTCCCCGTGACCCTGGAGATGAACCTTTACGCCGCGCCGATCGTGATCCTGTTGGGCATCTGGCTGGGGTCGGTTGCCGGCATCCATCGTAATTCGTGGATCGATCACGCCACCCGGATCTTTGCCATCGTAGGCTGGTCGCTGCCCACGTTTCTGTTCGCCCTTTTGCTCCTGATGATCTTCTACGGCTATTTTCAGGCCTTCTCGCCCGGGGTCCTAAGCGATGCCGTGAGCATGTCCCTCCTCAACCATCCCGAGCAATTTACGGCCTACACCGGGCTTTACACCATCGACGGTCTGCTCAACGGCCGGCTGGACGTCACCCTGGATGCCCTGCACCACCTGGTGCTGCCCATCCTGACCTACGTGATCGTGGTGGTGGCGCTCAACATGCGCGTGATGCGTTCGGGCATCATCGAAGAGCTTTCCAAGGACTATGTCATGACGGCGCGCGCCAAGGGGGCCGACCCCCGCACGGTGCACTACAAACACGCGCGCCGCAACGCCCTGCTGCCGGTGATCACGGTGGCCGGCCAGCTGGTGGCGTTGTCCATGGAGGGCAGCATCGCCGTGGAGGTGGTCTACAACCGCCACGGCATCGGCTGGTGGCTGGCGGAATCGGCCATCCAGCTCGATATGCCCGTTTTGATGTGCATCTGCCTTTTCATGGGGCTGGTGTTCGTAATCACCAACCTGATCCTGGATATTCTCTACGCGGTGATCGATCCGCGTATCCGTTTGAACGGCTAATCGTGGGGACGCCCATGGACGCTAACCATCCGCGCTGGCGCGAATTCAAATTCACCCTTTACCGGATTTTCCGGAATCCTTCGGCCCTGATCGGTTTCACCCTGCTGCTGATGTTCGTGGCCGTGGCCTTCCTGGCGCCGGTCCTGGCGCCGCCCAAGTATGTTCACGATCCCTACCGGATGCCCCACAAGGGGTACTCACCGACGCCCAAACCACCCGATACCGAGCGCATTCTGGGCACCACCTCGGGTCAGTACGACATCTACTACGGCGTTATCTGGGGCACGCGCACGGCCTTCAAGATCGGATTGTTCGTGGTGCTGATCGCCGGGTTCGTGGGCGTGGGCCTGGGGGCCGTTGCGGGGTATTTCGGGGGGATTGTCGACGAGATTCTCATGCGCATCACCGACATCATGTGGGCGATTCCGACCCTGGTGCTGGCCATGGCCATCGTGGTGGCCTTCGGGCGCGGTCTGGACAAGGTGATGATCGCCCTGGCCCTGGTCCAGTGGCGCTGGTACGTGCGCGTGATCCGTGCCGAGATCCTGACCCTGCGCGATCAGGACTTCGTGCAGGCCGCCCGGCTGATGGGCGTTTCCGACGGCAAGATCATCCTGCGCCACATCCTGCCCAACGCCATCTATCCGGTGGTGATCATGGCTTCCATGGACATGGGCTCCATGGTGATCACGGCCTCGTTTCTGAGCTTCGTGGGGCTGGGCGCCCCCAAGGGCTATGCCGACTGGGGTCAGATGGTGGCCCTGGCGCGCAACTACATCGTGGGGCCCTCCGAAGACCCCCTGCGTTTCTGGTACACGATCGTTTTTCCGGGCGGCTGCATCATTCTTTTCGTGCTGGCTTGGAACCTGATCGGCGACGCCCTGCGCGACGCCTTCGACCCCAAGCTCAGGCGCCGTTAGCCCGAATATTTCAGTGCGCCGTGCAAAGGCACGGTCTTTCAGTGGGTGAAACTCCCACCC
>JASFTA010000160.1:0-5098 GCA_050114115.1 Desulfobacterales bacterium
GGCAACTGCTGATCCAGGAACAGGCGGCCGATACACTTGTCCAGGGCGTTGTGACGGCCGACATCCTCGATGGCAATCAAGGGTTGCGCCCGGCGATCATACAGCGCCGCGGCGTGTGCGGCCCGGGTGGCGGCCCGCAGGGGCTGGTGTTGATCGAGGGACATTAGACCGGCCCTTGCCGCTGCCGCCGAAATGGGCGGGCCGTCCGGCAGGGGGTGAAGATCCCGGTAGAGATCCTCAATCAATTCTTTGCCGCACAGCCCGCATCCGGTCTGGCTGATATGGGCCCGCCGATGCGCCCGGGATCTGAAGCGCTTGGCTGCCGCGGCGTTCAGCGTGACCGTGACGGTGTTGCTTTCCGGCCCGTCACAAAGGGCCAGTTCGACGATCTCCCCGGGGGTGTCAACGACGCCTTCGGCCAGGCAAAGGCCGGCGGCATGCGCTTTTTCATGACCGGGCGTGCGCATCACGACCACGAAAGGCTGCCCCTGGACGCGAATGGACAATGGTTCCTCGGCAATCAGGGGTAGGCGCTCGGTGGGCTCTATCGGGGGGGTCGGCGGCCAGCGGGTAATCGTCCACGGCATCTGGTCGGGTGTTGTGTCCATCGGTATTGATTACACTCCTGGTGACGGTTAGGTAAAATGTCCGATATTGGCGTTATGCGCCGCTCTCGTCAGGTCGGCCTAGATTCGGCACGCGGCATATCGCGTTATAACCTCACATGCAATGCTGTTCGTCTCCGCAGCGATGCTGGGATTCAGGGCGCCTTTGTCAAGCCTGGCGGGCCATTGCGGTCCGAAATATTATCAAGCGTTTGCCAAGATTACCACTGGATTGAGGTGATTTTCTTTTTTGCTTGACAATTTTTTCTTGCAAAGTAATATTGCGTGTTTTCAAGATGTCAGAATTAACCGTTGGCGGGCGCAAATCAGGTTCGATTGTAATTCTTCAGATCATCGATGTCGCGCCGGAAGGTTCAAAGGAGGCCGTATGTACGCTGTGGTCAAAACAGGCGGGAAACAATACAGGGTTCAGGAGGGTGATGTCCTGCGCGTGGAGAAGTTGGCCGGCGACGTCGGGGCGGAAATCGCCTTCGAGGATGTCCTGCTGTTTTCCGACGGCGAAAATCTCCAGGTCGGAACCCCCAAGCTCGACAATGTCGCGGTTACCGGTCATATCGTCGAGCAGGGCAAGGGCCAGAAGATTATCGTTTTCAAGTATAAGCGTCGTAAACGCTACCGGCGCAAACAAGGGCATCGTCAGACGTTCACGGCGGTGAAAATCGACAGCATCCAGGCCAACTAAAGGCCGGGTTCGTTATTCGGAGCAGCAGGGAGTTTTTCAATGGCACATAAAAAAGCAGGTGGTAGTTCCAAAAACGGCCGCGACAGCAACGGCCAGCGGCGGGGGATCAAGCGTTACGGCGGCGAGTCCGTCCGGGCCGGTAATATCCTCGTGCGCCAGCTGGGCACCCGTATTCATCCCGGTGAAAATGTCGGCATGGGCAAGGATTATACCCTGTTTGCCAGGATCGACGGTATCGTCGCTTACGAACGCTTCGGGCGCTCGCGGAAAAAAGTCAGCGTGCAGGCCGAGTGAAATTTATTGACGAAGCAACCATTACCGTCCAGTCCGGCGACGGCGGGCGCGGTTGCGTTAGTTTCCGCAGAGAAAAATTTATACCGCGCGGCGGACCGGATGGCGGTGACGGGGGCCGGGGTGGCGATGTCATCCTGATCACCACGTTGCGCAAGCGTACCCTCCAGCAGTTTCAATTCAAACGACAGTTCCGTGCGGCCAACGGCGGGCCCGGCCAGGGCCGGCAGAAGACCGGACGCAACGGGGATGATCTAATCATCGCATTGCCGCCGGGCACCCTGGTCCGTGCAGCGGATACCGGGGTTCTGCTCAAGGACATGGCCAGCGCCGACGATCGATTCGTGGTGGCCTCCGGCGGACGCGGCGGACGCGGTAATACCCGGTTCAAATCTTCAACCAACCGTGCCCCCCGCCACGCCCAGCCCGGAGAAACCGGGACAACGCTGACCCTCAAACTCGAGCTTAAACTCCTGGCCGATGTCGGCCTGGTCGGCTTGCCCAATGCCGGCAAATCGACGCTGATCCGGGCCATCTCGGCGGCTCGCCCCAAAATCGGGGATTACCCCTTCACGACGCTCAATCCCATTCTGGGGGTGGTCGAAACCGGATGGAGCGAACCCTTCGTCGTGGCAGATATTCCCGGTTTGATCGAAGGCGCCCATCAAGGCGCCGGTCTGGGACATCGCTTTCTGCGGCATATCGAACGTACGCGTGTTCTGGTCCATCTGGTCGATGCCGCCGGCATCGACGCGGATGATCCCCTGGCCGCATTCAACACCGTTCAGCAGGAACTGGCATTGTTCAAAGCCGATCTGGCCCGCAAATCCTGTCTGGTGATTTTGAATAAAATCGATTTGCCGGGTGCCGCGGCCAACGCCCGGCGTTTCCAGTCCATGGCCCCGGGTCTTGAGACCCTGGCGATATCGGCCCTTACCGCGGAGGGCCTGGAGGAGATGAAAACCAAAATCGTAGCGCTTCTGGAACGGTCCGATGGTGATTGACAAGCACGCAATCAAGGAAAACGTGCGACGGATGGTGGTCAAAGTCGGCAGCAACGTGCTGACCTGCGAGGAGGGGCTCAACCTGCCGGTCATCGATGCCCTCAGCCGTCAAATCGAGCAGCTCATCGTGGGGGGGCAGGAAGTCATCCTGGTCTCCTCCGGGGCCCTGGCGGCCGGTGTCCGCAAACTGGCGATCGCAAAGCGTCCCGAGGCGATTCCCGCCCGGCAAGCCGTTTCCGCGGTGGGGCAGGCCGGTTTGATTCTGACCTGGGAGAAGGCCTTTGCCCGTTACGAAAAAAAGGTGGCCCAGATGCTCCTGACGGCCGAGGACATGACCAATCGCCAGCGCTACCTGAATGCGCGCAACACTCTGAATACGCTGCTGGCCTGGGGGGTTCTCCCGATCATCAACGAAAACGATACCGTCATGGTGGACGAGATTCGCTTCGGGGACAACGATAATCTGGCGGCGGTGATCGCCCTGTTGATGGATGCCGATATCCTGATCAACCTGACGGATATCGACGGGTTGTACGATCGCGACCCGCGCACCCATGAAGACGCCCGCCTGATTCCCGAGATCAAGACCATCAGCAAAGCGATCGAGCGCTACGCCGGCGCCATACCCGGCGCCCTGGGAACCGGCGGGATGCTCAGTAAAATCAAGGCGGCCCGCAAGGTCACCGCCGCCGGCATTCCCATGATCATCGCCAACGGCAAGACCGATCGGGTGCTGGAAACCATTTTTAGCGGGGGGCCCGGCGGGACGTTTTTTCAACCCAAGACCGAACGTCTTTCCAGCCGCAAGTGCTGGTTGGCCTTCTCGCTCAAACCCAAGGGGACCATCCAGATTGACGACGGGGCGGTGCGAGCGATCACGACCGGGGGCAAGAGTTTGCTGCCCAGCGGGATTGCCGGGGTGAGCGGCCAGTTCAGTGTGGGGGATCCCGTCCAGTTCGCGCGGCAGGACGGTCAGGTGCTGGGCAATGGGCTGGTCAACTATAATTCCAGCGACATCATCAAGATCAAGGGGCTGCGCAGCAGCGAAATCGCGGACTGTCTGGGCGAGAAACCCTACGACGAGGTCATTCACCGCGACAATCTGGTCCTCACCGCCGTTACGCTGAACTGATGCTGAGCAAGATCGCCATACTGGGCGGGACCTTCGACCCGATTCATTTGGGCCATTTGCGGGCCGCCCTCGAAATTCGCGAGGGCTTCGGCCTGGATGCCGTCTATCTGGTGCCGGCCGCCATTCCGCCCCACAAGACGCGCACCGACATCGCCGCCCCCGAAGACCGATTGGAAATGGTGCGCCGGGCCACGGAAGATATGCCCGCCTTGCGGGTTTCCGACATCGAATTGAAGCGCCAGGGGCCGTCTTACACCATCGATACGATCTGCGCTTTTCGCGAGAAACTCCCCCCCAAGGTCTGGATCTATCTCGTTATGGGAATCGATGCCTTTCTGGAGATCAATACCTGGAAAGCCTACGAAGATTTGCTGCACATCGTGCCGTCGATCGTCATCAATCGCCCGGATCCGGAGGGTCAGATCCGACCGTCCCTGAACAACGCCATCGAGACCCTGATGCGCAGCGGTGAACTTGCCGGGTATGAGTGCTCCATGGAAACCCCCTGTTATACCCACTGCGCCAAACAGCCGATTTTCACCTTCAACGTCACGCCCATGGCCATATCGTCGACCCAGATTCGGCGGTTGGTCCACAAGGGGCGCAGCATCGATTTTCTGGTGCCCCCCCGTGTCAAAGACTATATTCTTGCCAGGGGCCTTTACCAATGAATGCCGATTTCGCTTCCCACCTGGATGTCTATGTCCAGGCCGTGCTGGGTAAAAAGGCAGAGCACATCGTTATTCTGGGGGTCGGGAAAATGTCTTCGCTGGCGGATGCGTTTATCGTCTGCAGCGGACAATCCAACCGTCAGGTCATGGCCATTGCCGAGCACATCCGCACCACCCTCAAGCAAAGGGGGGTTCAGGCCTTGCGCATCGAAGGCCTGAAAGAGGGCCACTGGGTCCTGATGGATTACGGCGATGTGATCATTCACATCTTTTATGATCCCGTGCGCAGCTTTTATGATCTGGAAGGTCTGTGGGCCGATGCGCCCCGGCTCCAAACCCCGGCGCTGGAAGATTGGCAGCGCCAGAATGCGGAGAATGACGACCATTGAAGGAAGGCATGCTGAAGGATTATCTGACGGGCCGGGAAATGGCCGATGTCGGTGCCGAGGCCAATCGACAGGCGCTGGAACGCGTCCTCGTGGAAACCAAGGCTTATTTGCCGGACGATATTGTCGTGGATGCGCCGCTGGAAATCGAGGTGGCCGGTGAGCCTTACCGCTCCCGGATCGACCTGCTGGTGATGGCCGGTCAACCGCCCCGTGCATTCATGGCGATTAAATGCGCGGCCGGGTCCCTGGGGTCGCGGGAGCGCGAGATCGTGTCGGCCGCCCGGATTTACAGTCGATACCAGG
>JASFTA010000161.1:0-5092 GCA_050114115.1 Desulfobacterales bacterium
TTCCGCATCGGTCTGAAGGGGATCGACGGGATTGAAATACCCCATTGGAAAGAGTTTGCTGACCGCATCGCCCTGGAAGGCCACGTCATGGGGCGTCTCGATGTGATCGGCGCCGGTGGGGGAGAGGGCGAATCCCAATGCCATTCCCGTTTTGCCGCGGCCGTCATGAAACCCGAGTTCCTGTCCCTTGATATGAAAGGCATAACGCTCGGCGCCCCGCCCAATTTTCTCGGCGGCCCGCTTGACCCCTAATGCCAGCAATTCTCCCACGCCGCGCCGGTGGGCGATTTCCTCGATGAGCCAGATCATGGCATCGGCATCGCCGAACGGAATAGCGCGCCCGTCGGTGTCGGTCTCCGTGAGAATACCCTTCTCGAAGCATTCCATGGCAAAGGCGATGACGGCCCCTGTGGATATGACGTCCAGTCCCAGGAGGTTGCAAAGCTGGGTGCCGCGGGCCACGGCCGGCAGGTTGTCGATGCCCAGCAAACTGCCCAGCCCGGACAAAGCTTCGTACTCCGGGCCGCCGAAGCGTTCGTCCAGGGGGTAGTCCGGGTCGTCCGATGACACCCGCCGCTTGCAGCGCACCGCACAGCCGTAGCAGGTCCCTTTGGAGTGGAAAATGGTATCGTGGTAATTTGGGGCCGCCAGCTGTTCCGCCCCTTCGAAAACCCCTTCACGGAAGTTGCGGGTCGGCAGAAAACCGGCGTCGTTGATCCCCTGCAACAGCGCGGGGGTACCGAACTTGGTCAGGCCCGCGTTGGGTGGATGGGTCTTGATGCGCTGGTTGTGCCAGCGAGCGATTTCCTTGACTTTTTCCGGGTCAGCCGTCTGCATTTTGTGGGCGCCCCGCACGGCAATAGCCTTGAGGTTCTTGGACCCCATGACCGCCCCCATGCCGGTGCGGCCGTTGTAGTGCTCCAGATCGTTCTGGACACAGGCGTAACGCACCCGTTTTTCTCCGGCCGGACCGATGGATGCCACCCGAACGCGCTTTTCGCCGGTTTCCTGCCGGATCGCTTCGAGGGTCTCCCAGTTGTCCAAACCCCACACGGCGGCGGCATCCCGGATTTCCACCTCCCCATCGTGAATCCACAGGTAGACCGGTTTTTCCGCCCGCCCCCGAATCACCAGGGCGTCGAAGCCCGCAAACTTCATCTCGGGCCCCCAGTAGCCGCCGGCCTCGGTCTCCGCGAAGGCTCCGGTCAGCGGGGATTTGGCCCCTATCGTGTAGCGGTTGAAGCCGGATAACGGCACCCCCGTGACGGTGCTGCCGGCGAAGACCAGAACGTTTTCAGGAGACAGCGGGTCGATGCCGGCCGCGATCTCCTTGAGCAGGTAGTAGGCCAAGAAGCCGGTTCCGCCCATATAGGTCCGGTACCACTGTTCATCGGGGGTTTCGACCGTCCAGCTTTCGGCGGTCAGATCCACATGGAGGATTTTTCCATTGTATCCGTAAGGCATGATTCATACTCTCCCAAAGCTTGGTGAAAACGGCCGTCGTCGGTGCGGCGGCCCTGTTCATCCGGCCAATCCAACGGCCGGAAGGTGTGATCGGCTACCCCAGCAGCCAAAGCGAAAACCAAGGTACGTAGCCCAGGAGCAGCACCACCAGGATCATGGTGCTCACAAAGGGGATCACATAGCGTGAAATGGACATGATCGGCACCTGGGTCACGCCGGAAACGACGAACAGGTTGAGGCCCAGCGGGGGGGTGATGAAGCCGATCCCCAGCGCGGACACCATGAAGATGCAGAAGTGCACGTCGTTCATGCCGATTTCCTGGGCCAGGGGCAGCAGCAGCGGCGCCAGGATGACGATATTCGGCGTGGTCTCCATGACGCACCCGGCGATCATCAGGATGAGCACCATCATCAGGATGATCAACTGTGGATTGGTCGTCAGGGAGGTCATATAGTGAACGAAGGCCTGGGGCACCTGGAGGCTGGCCAGGGTCTGGGCCAGGGGCAGGCTCATGGCGATGATGGGAACGATGACACCGCTGACCTTGGCCGAGGTTTCCAGGATGCGGGGGATGTCGCTCAGTTTCAGGGTGCCCTGCCAGAAACCGATGATCATCGTGACCAGGGCCGCCACGGCGGCGCTTTCGGTGGGTGTGAAAATCCCCGAATAGATCCCGCCCAGGATGACCACCGGCACGAAAAGCGCGAAGCGCCCGTCGTAGACGGTGCGCAGCCAGTACTTGAAATCGAACCCTCCCAGGCTGTTTTCATACCCCCGGACGCGGTTGACGATGGCATTGGCGATCATGATGGACAGCAGGATCATCACGCCGGGGATGGCCGCCGCCAGAAACAGGGTGGAGGCCCCGATACCCAGAATGAGACCGATGATGATGTAAGAGATCGACGGGGGGATCAGGATGCCCGTGCAGGCACCGGCGGCCACCAGGGCGCAGGCATAGGGCTTGGGGTAGCCCTTGTCCACCAGGCGGTCGATGGTGATGCGGCCGATGGCGGCGGCGTCGGCGGCGTCCGACCCGCTGATGCAGGCAAAAAACCCGCATCCCAGCACGGTCGATGTCCCCAGTCCCGAGCGGCGGGCGCCCATGGTGGCCTCGGCCACGTCCAGGAGTTTGCCCGACAACCCGGTGCGCACCAGGACGTCCCCTGTCAGGATAAACAGCGGTACGGCAATCAGGGCAAAGGAGTCGATCCCGTCGAAAAGCGCTTCTCCCAGCAACGTCGGGGGCAAGACGCCCGTCAGCAGGAGCATGGCAAAAGAGCCGAAGCCGATCACGACCCAGATCCGCACCGCCAGGAGTATCATAACCACCATGAATACCAGGGGCACGAAGAATGGCCAGCCCAAAGCGATATCCTGCTGCTGTTGCATATATTGATACATGTTCGTGCCTCCTAGTCGAAAAGTTTTTTGCCCTCGTAGACCGGCCGCCCCGCGCGCAGATCCGCCACATCGCGAACAATAGACTGAATCAGGCGCACGAACATCATGGCAAAGCCGATCGGCACCGCGGCCAGAAACCAGGCCAGGCTGATACGCAGCCCGTGGGTCACCGAACCGAACTTGACGGAGACCAGAACGCTCTCCAGGGACCACCAGAAGGCGATCACGGCCAGCGCCAGCGTGATCAGGTCGCCGACAATCATGAGGATCGCCCGCGCCCGATTCCCCACAAGCGGCAGGATGACGTCGATCCGGATGTGGGCCCGCTCCTTGATGGCCGCCGAGGCGCCGATCCAGGAAACGTAGATAAAGGCGTAGCGGGCGATTTCCTCAGCCCAGATGGAGGAGTAGCTCAAGGCGAAGCGGCGGAAGACTTCCATGAAGATGACGATCACGATGAGGGCGTAGAGCGGCAGCAGCAGGTAGCGTTCGCCGTTGGCGTCGATCTTTTGCACAATGGTTTTAAGCTGCATAGGTTACCCCATTTCGACCCGGGTGGGTGTGGGGGCGGAAGAGGCCACCCAAAGGGTCGCCTCCCCACCGCTTATGTTTGAGTTGCGCCAGGGGGACTTTCGGGAACCGCATCGCCATGCCGACTGCTTGCCGGGGCAGGGCCCCGCGGCGGTGTTCCAGGCGCTTCGACGGGCACATCAACCGCTGATGTCGTCCCGAAAATCAGTCCGCCGATCGTCAGGCCTCAACGTCGTGGACATAGAATTCGCCCATCGTGTTGGCGGCCTCGAGGAAGCGATCGAAAATGGCCATCTCGCCCGCCAGCTCTTTCTTGAACGCGTCCCAGGCCGGCAGCTGGGCGCCGGCTTTCGCTACCCACTGGGCCTTCTCTTCGGGGGTCGGCACGTAGAACTGCACGCCGGCCCTGGACAGTTCATACATGGCGTAGGCCCGGGCGGCCGGCACCTTGGCCAGATTCTGGCGGAAGGTGATCTCGCTGGCAAACTCGATTTCCTCCTGCACATTCTTGGGCAGGCCGTTGAACCACTCGAGATTGCAGGAGTAGACCTGGCTGTCCGGTACGGCGCCGTTGAAGGTCACCCAGTCCAGAACATCCTTGAAGCCGAAGACGAAGAGGGCCTCCACGGACGGGTCCAGAGCGTCCGCCACGCCCTGCTTGATGGCCGAGGAGGTTTCCCCCCAGGCCACCGGGGTCGGGTTGGCGCCCAGGAGCTGGTAAAACTGGGCCAGGATCTTGGACCCCGGCACGCGAAACTTGATGCCTTCCATCTGATCCGGGGTCTTGATGGGGCCGGGCACGCCCTTGCGGGTGGCCACGACCCGGGGGTCGATGACCACGTACCAGAGCACCTTGAACCCTTTAGACTCGACCTTGGGATTGACTTCTTTGGCCCAGGCATCCGAGGTGACCAGGTTGACGAATTTCTGGTTCTGGCCGCACCAGTAGGGGATGTTGATCAGGTCCACCACGGGTGCGAAGGGGGCGAAGTTGGAGATCGAATGCTGGGCGGCCTGGATCGTGCCCGCCTGGACCTTCTGGGCCAGGGCGCTGCCCGCCCCCAACTGTCCGCCCGGTGCCAGCTTGACGTAAACGGCGCCGTTGGTGGCGTTCTGGACGTTTTCCTTCATCTCCAGCTGCATGATGGGATAGCTGCGGGAGGCGCCGATTCTGTAGGCCGTGGCGATGTTCATGGTGTACTTGGCGGCTTTTTGTCGCTCACTTTCTTCCTTGGCCATCTGGGCGCTAGCTTCAGGGGCGTTCAAAACACCGCTGAAAAGCGCCACGGTTGCCGCGGTGAAGCCGAATTTGGCGGTCAACTCCATAAAGCGCCGTCGTTCTTCCATCTTGAGACCCGTTTTTTCCTTGTCGTCCGTCGTCATTTCTCCTCCTCCGTTGGTTTGGTGTTGTCGTCTTTTTCAGCCGTTTCACGTTCTAAGGCGGCAACGATAAGAAGGGTGGAAGCTGCCGCCATGAGTATAAATTCAGCCAGATTGCCCATGTGCGGAAGATTCAACTGGTAATGGATGTTGGCCTTGCCGATGAACAGATTGATAAAAAACAGCGCAAACAGCGCGATGCAGGCCATCAGGGGGATTCTTCCAGGTTTACGGGTTTTGTCAGTTTGGGCTTTGTGTTCCATGGATCGTGTTCCTCCATAATGAGGGCTGGCGCTGGATTGCGAGGTGTCG
>JASFTA010000162.1:0-5084 GCA_050114115.1 Desulfobacterales bacterium
GGTTGCCTACAAAACCCGTGAGGGTCGGATCGACCTTTTGTTTTTCCATCAGCCGCTTCACCAGACTGCCGAAGGCGCGTGCAATCCAGCGACCGATAATCAGAATGACGATGGCGGTCAATACCTTGACACCGTAAAACGCCAGCAGTTCCCATCCTTTGGCAATCAACGCTTCCCAGTCCATAAAGCTACCTCCCACGCGTTAGGGGTCGATGACAGATGCGTGCAAACGGTTTGGAAGTTGCGCGCATAACGTAAAAAGACAATGAAATCAGGGATACACAGAGGTGGTGCGGAGACAAAGATAGCAATAATTTGCTATAATTTTAGAAAGTTATACCGAAATGCCAATCCGTCAAGGCTTGTTGTCCGGATTTGTATCCCCTGGTCGTGGGCGTCAGGTAATGGGAATCCCCGGCAAGACCGGACAGCGCAATTGGGGGAATTGGCCACCGGCAATGCCCGCCGATTGGGGAGGTGATGATCATGTCGAAATGGGGTTAAATCAGGTTCAACAGGCGGATCAAAGAAACTTGGTCATTCGGCGTTCGATGCCGCCTCATATTTTCGCGATGATGGCCCCTTACGGGGCTTGCACCTCTGATGGGGCCCTGTTTGGACCGCCCTCGTGATGCTTCGCAACGACCGGTTAGGCGATATGACCGCAGATACGGTCGATGATGGTCTCCCACAGCGATTCCGGTATGGCATGTCCCATGCCCTCGATGACTTCCAGGCGCGCGCCCGGTATGGCCCGGGCCGTGGCACGGCCGTGCTCGAGGGGCAGAAGCGGATCCGCACTGCCGTGGAGGACCAGCGTGGGAACGGCCACCTGCTTCAGACGTGCCGTTCGGTCGCCGGACGCCATGATGGCGGCCATCTGGCGGGTAATGCCGTCCGGATTTAGCCCGCGATCGTAGTGTTCCGCGGCCCAGCGGCGGGTCAGGCCATCGTTGGTCGGGTGGATTGGCCCGCTCAAGGTGTGAAAGGCCGCGACAAAAGCCTCGATATACCCCTCACGGTCCCCGGGAAACGGTTTCATCAAAATATCCAGGGCCGCGGGCGTCGGTGGCGGCAGGCTTGGACAGCCGGTGGTGGACATGATCGAAATCAGCGTCCGCAGGCGATCAGGCCAATGGACGGCCATTTCCTGTCCAATCATGGCCCCCATGGAGAGCCCCACGAAATGGGCGCGCGCGAGACCCAGATGGTCCAGCAGTCCGAGCGTATCCCGGGCCATGTCGACCAGGGTGTAAGGCACCGCCAGCGCTTGCCCCCACGCCTGGGCCCGCGCCAGGGCGTCGATATCCGGCCGCCCTCCCTGGTGCCAATGGGTGCTAAGCCCGACATCACGGTTGTCATAACGAATCACGTATAGCCGGCGGTCGGCCAGCCAGCGGCAGAAGGCCTCGTCCCAGGCCACCATTTGGGTTCCCAGACCGATGGCCAGTAAAATCGCGGGGTCCTCCCGGCGGCCGAATCGTTCGTAAGCCACGCGGAGATCGGCAAGCTGGGCGTATTCAACTTTGGGGGCCGTCGCAGGCATAAGGGCGTCTTTTCACCGGAGGCAAATTGGATCGTACTGTCGTCAGAAGGAATTCATAGCACAGGCCCTTCAGAAACGGCAAGAATCAGGATGCCCAGCAAGCGGTCGATCGATGGGGGCATCCCTACTTTTCTTTTGACATCAGAGGGCTTTTACCTTATTCATTTTGTATGGTGTTTAGCCAGAAACGGTAGCTAAGGATAAGCCGTATAGGGCCGCACCATCAGAAAGGCCAAACCTGTCGCGAGGCAGGGACGGAAAGCCACGGGTCTTCAAAAAGACAGCCGGGCTGCCGATGATTGCAGATACCGAATCGCATCGGACAGCCGGTGGATTCGGTTTTTCGTTGGGGCCATTGGAACCGACGAAATCAATGAAGCGCTACCTTCTTTCCAACAGTATTATTCTGGTTGGGCTGACCTTGCTGCTGATGATCGGCAGCTATCTGGAATGGCGACCGCTGCGCCTTCCGGAAGCGCTCACCTACGACCGCCTGCTGGCGCTGCGCGCCACGGCACCCAGCGATGCGGTCGTTCTGGTGGGTATCGATGCCGCCAGCATCCGTCAGATCGGCCCCTGGCCCTGGCCGCGGGAAATCATCGGCCGGGGGATTCAGCGCCTGTCCCGCAGCGGTGCCAAGGCCATCGGTTTGACCCTGCTCTACCCGGATCGAGCCCTCAACCCGGCCCTGGAGGAAATCGATGCCCTGCGCGAGGACATGGGCCCCCTGCGGACGAAATCGCAGAAGCAGTTGGCCACCCGGATTTCCCAACGGCTTCTGGCCGCCCGCCATCGTCTGGATCAGGACCGCCATCTTATCCATGCCGTCAGAAGCGGTACCAATGTCGTATTGCCCTACCGTATAAACCAGGGCCCGCCAAGGGCGGAGATGCCGCCGCCCTTACCCGGACTGCTGACGATCAATTCACTGCGTGCCGAGGAGCACCAGTCCGGCGCCCAGTCGCCCCTCGCTTCCCTGCACCAACTGGCCGCGCCGCTGAGAAAACCCTCCGCCACACCAAGCGGCGTCCAGGCAACCTACCCTGATCTGGCGCGCAAAGCCGGAGCGCTCGGCTATATCAACATGCGCGCCGACGGTGACGGCGTGGTCCGCCGCTTGCCCCTGCTGCAGCGCTACCGCAATCGCTATCTGGTCGCCATGGCCCTGCAGCTGGCCCTCAAAACACGCGGCACCCATATTAAAAAGCTGGTGCTCCAAAATTGCGATGCGCAATTCTGTGACCTCGCCAGCGCTGATGACATTATCCCCACCGATGGGCAGCGCGCCATTTTCATCGAATATCCCGGAAAGACCGGCCGCATTCATCAGGTTTCCTATGCCGCGCTCCTGGATGACCAGGCCGATCTGTCACTGCTTCGAAATAAAATCGCGCTCATCGGCCTTACCGACGAAATCTATGCCCAAACGTACCCGACCCCCCTGGGCCAACGCGCGACGGCCCCGGAAATTACAGCGGCCGCGCTGGATACCATTCTAAAAGGACGCTTCCTGCAGCGGCCCGCCTGGGCGCTTATGGTGGAAGGGGCCGTCCTGGTCTATTTTCTCTTCTTCCTGCTGATCGTCATCCCCCGCGTCAGGCTGCGCATCGGCGGGTTGATCCTGTTGGTGTTCCTGGGCACCTGGTGGGGTGTGGCGGCCGTGTTCTTCGTGCATGCCGGCTACTGGCTATGGTTTTACCCGCCCCTGATCCTCTGCCTGACAGGTTACAGCCTTTCGGCGGCCCGACAAATTGTGCGACGCCTGCGAAGTGAAAATATGGAACTCAACCGTTCTTTGGGATTGTCTTTCCAGGCCCAGGGGATGCTGGACATGGCCCTCGAAAAATTTTTGAAATGCCCCGCCGACGACAAAACCGTTCGGGAACTGCTCTATAATCTGGGGCTTGATTTCGAGCGTAAACGAATGGCCGACAAAGCCTTGACGGTTTATGAGCATATCTTCAAAGCCGGACGCTTCAAAGACGTCAAACGACGCATCAAGCGGCTGCGCGAGCATGGTTCGGCGGCCCTGGGCTTCGACGGGCCGAACGGGGCCGGCGCCACCCTGCGCCTGACCAGCACCGACACGCTGCCCACATTCGGGCGCTACGAAATCATGCGGGAACTCGGTCAAGGCGCCATGGGAACCGTCTATCTGGGCCGCGATCCCAAGATCAACCGCCAGGTGGCCATCAAAACCTTAAAGTACAGCAGCGTGCCGGCCGAAGAACTGGAAGAGGTCAAGGCGCGCTTCTTTCGGGAAGCCGAAGCCGCCGGCAAACTTTCGCATCCCAATATCGTCACCGTCTTCGATATCGGTGAAGAACACGACATCGCTTATATGGCCATGGAGCTGCTGGAAGGAACCGAATTGACGCCTTTCTGTCGCTCCGATGCGTTGCTGGGTGTGAATGAGGTCCTGGGCATCATGGCCGCTGTGGCCGATGCGCTGTCGTATGCGCATCAGCAGGGCGTCGTCCACCGGGACATCAAACCGGCCAACATCATGCGCTTGAAAAACGGGGCGGTCAAAGTAACGGATTTCGGTATCGCCTGGGTCATCGACAGTACCAAAACCAAGACGGGGATCGTCATGGGAACACCCTCCTACATGTCCCCGGAGCAGGTCTCCGGCAAGAAAGTGGATGGACGCTCCGATCTGTTTTCCCTGGGGATCGTCTTCTACGAGATGCTCACCGGCCAGAAACCCTTCGAGGGCGAAACCTTGACCGCCCTGATGTATGCCATCGCCAAGGCCCCTTTCAAACCCCTGGCCGAAGTCGTGCCGGATCTGCCGCCCGGCTGTATTGCGCTTGTCGAAAAACTGCTCACCAAAGGGGTATCGCGGCGTTACAAATCGGCTGATCAGGCCCTGGCCGCCATTCGCGAATGTCAGGGAAATGCGGGCTGAAAGCGGCGGCCTGTATTTGATGGCCCGCTGTTATCCGCCGTTCAACAATGATTTAAGGAAAGGGAGCTCAGCATGCTGGAAATAACGGTCGAATTCAAAAATACCATTCTGGACACGTTCAAAATCGACAAACCCGAAATTACCATTGGCCGCAACAGCAAAAACGACATTACCATCGACAACCTGGCGGTTTCCGACCGCCACGCCCGGATAGCCAAATCCAAGGGCGCCTGGATTCTGGAAGATCTCGACAGCACCAACGGTACCTTCGTCAACGGCCGCGAGGTCAAGCAGATCACCCTTAGGGGCGACCTGCAGGTGGAAATCGGCAAGCACCTCCTGCTGGTCAATATGCCGGCGACTGCGGACCCCAACCCGGATTTTTCACGCACCATGAAAATCTGAGGGCCACGTTTATAAAATTCCCGATACGGGTTGTGTGAATCCTGACAAAATAGAGAATGCGGCAGGGTCTGAAGGATAGGCGGTCGTGACAGGGAGGACGCCTAGCTTTGCCAGCCGATTTGCGGTCCGGCTTTGAGCATCATCGGTCCGCCTCAGGGGCCATCACGAAGCGCCACTGGCAGAACTGATCCTCGGGGTGGGGATCGGGTGGCGCGAAATGGC
>JASFTA010000163.1:0-5074 GCA_050114115.1 Desulfobacterales bacterium
TGTCCATGAAGGAACTCCAGGACCAGATTCGTCTCAAACTCGGCGAGATCGGGGAAGAAACGCTGGGACCGGACGGCAAACCGCTGCCGGCCGATCCGGAAACCTTCGGCATCCATGTGGTCCAGCCGGGGGACAACATCTGGAACATTCATTTTGCCTTTCTGCAGGATTATTTTCGGCGCCGAGGGGTCGCGCTGACCCCCTCGGCAGACGAGCCCAATCACCGCGGTTACAGCTCGGGGATCGGCAAACTGCTAAAATTTTCCGAAAACATGGTCCATATCTACAATGTCAAGGACAAGGCGTTCAGCCAGGATTTGAACCTGATCGAACCCGATTCCAAAATCGTGGTCTATAAAATGGATCGTGTTTTCGAACTGCTGGAACAACTGGATTACGAAAACATCAACAGCATCCAGTTTGACGGCGACACCCTGTGGGTGCCGGCGGGCTGACACCACCACGGCCGCGCTGGTTGCCGGCAGCCGCACGGTGGCGTCGCGATCTTAAGAAATGTTTGACGTGCGGGCGCCTTTTACAGTATATGAGCGCCATTTTGCCGCCGCGCGGCCGCGGGGCCGGGGGTATCCGACAGGGATTGCGACGTTTCCGGAGCCCGCCGCGGGCCGACGTTTACAGCCTGTTCCACCAGGCTCGGCCGGCGCAAACGACATAAGGAGGTTTCATTTTGACAGGTATCGCATATGCAATGGGTCAGGGCGGCGCCGCCGGACAGGGGGCCGGAGGCTTTGGTGGTTTGATCCCCATCATCCTGATGTTCGTGATTTTCTATTTCCTGCTCATTCGCCCCCAGCAGAAGCGCAACAAGGAACACCAGCAGATGATCGGCAACCTCAAAAAAGGGGACCGCATCATCACCAGCGGTGGGATTCACGGTCGCATCACCGGGCTGGATGAAGCCACGCTGACCGTCGAAATCGCCGACCGCGTTCGGGTGAAGGTCGTACGCGCCAACGTGGCCGGTCTGGCGCAGGCCAGCACCCCGCCGCCGCCGCCCAAGAAAGACAAGAAAGACAAGGGCAACGCCGACAAATCCTAAGCGGCCGCGCCCCCAACGGTTGGATACAGGCTCAAAATGGTTAAACCGCCGTCGGCGGTTTAACCATTTTGCCATTTGGCAATCTCCGGAAAGGAATCAAATCAGTGAACCGTATTTCGTGGAAGCCCGTCCTCATTGTCGCGGTCTTTCTGACGGCCATCGTCTATGTCCTGCCGACCTTTATCCCCGCCTTTCCACTCCAGAAGAAGATCAACCTGGGGCTCGATCTCCAGGGGGGCATGCATCTCGTTCTGGAAGTCGATGCCGAAAAGGCCGTCGAAAGCACCATCGAGCGCACGGCCCAGGAATTGAAAGAACGTTCCCGGCGGGCCAAGGTGCGCCGGGCCTCGTTCGAGCAACGCGACGGCAACCGCATTCAGGTGCGGGTTCAGGAAGCGGACAATATCGAGGCCTTCGAAACCCTTTTGGATGATGAATTCCGCAACCTGCGAATTCAGGACCGCGCGCGCGACGGCGAGCGTCTCACCCTGATCCTCGATCTGCCCGATCAGGAGACCGAACGCATCCGGGAACTGGCCGTGGCCCAAGCCCTGGAGACCATCCGCAACCGCATCGACCAGTTCGGTGTCTCCGAACCGGATATCCGGCGCCAGGGCGACCGACGCCTGTTGATCCAACTACCGGGCATCAAGGACACCGAGCGGGCCAAGGAGCTCATTGGACGCACGGCCCAACTCGAATTCAAGCTGGTGGACGAACGCCTGCCGGCGCGCACCGCGCTCAGAGACGGCCCGCCGCCGGGGACCGAAATCCTCTACCAGGTAAACGTCGACCCGGCCACCCAGCGCCAGATCGAAGAACCGTTTTTAATCAAAAAGCGCACCATGCTCACCGGGGCTTACCTGACCGACGCCCGCGTGCGTTTCGATCAGGATGATCGCAGCTATTACGTGGCCATTGATTTCGACCGAAAAGGCGCGCGCATTTTCGAGCGTGTCACCGGAGAGAATATCCGTAAACGCCTGGCGATCGTACTGGACGGCAAAGTGCATTCGGCCCCCGTGATTCAGGACCGGATCCCCGGCGGCCAGGCTGTGATTACCGGCAATTTCTCGGCCGCCGAAGCCGAGGACCTGGCCATCGTCCTGCGCGCCGGTGCCCTGCCCGCACCGGTCAACATCCTGGAAGAACGCACGGTCGGCCCTTCCCTGGGCAAGGATTCCATCGACAAGGGACTCATCTCGATGATCGTGGGCGGCGTACTCGTGGTCGTTTTCATGATTCTCTATTACAAGGGCGCCGGTCTGCTGGCCGACATCGCCCTGGTGATGAACATCGTGCTGATGGGCGCCGGTCTGGCCGCTTTTCAGGCCACCCTGACCCTTCCGGGCATCGCCGGGTTCATCCTCACCATCGGTATGGCCGTGGATGCCAATGTGATTATTTTCGAGCGCATCCGCGAAGAGTTGCGCATCGGCAAGCCGCCCCGGGCCGCCGTCGAGGCCGGCTACGATCGGGCCACCCTGACGATCCTGGATGCCAACGTTACCACCTTGATCGCCGCCCTGGTGCTTTTCCAATTCGGCACGGGGCCGGTCAAGGGGTTTGCGGTGACACTGAGTCTGGGCGTCATCGCCAGCATGTTCACGGCGCTGGTGTTCACCCGCGCCGTTTTTGAATTTATCCTGGCCGGCAAAAAAGTTGCCCGCATCAGTATTTAACCCCCGTCCACGCCGGATGGGCGGCCGACGCCGACGGCAAATGCCGGCCGGTGCGGCCTGAGAAGGACAAAATTAATGCAATTTATCAAACCCGACATCAACCTCGAAATCATCGGACGTCGTAAAATTGCCTTTTCCCTGTCGTTTATCATGATTGCCGTCAGCATCGGGGCCTTAGCAGTGGGTGGGGGTCCGCGCTTCGGCATCGACTTCGCGGGCGGCACTTTGATCCAGGTGCGCTTCGACGCTCCGGTCAACATCGAGGGCATCAAGTCCGGGCTGGCCAGCCTTGGTCTGGGCAGCCTGGCCATCCAGCAGTTCGGCGAGGAGGACGCCCACGAGGTCTTGATCCGAACCGACCAGGCCGGTGTGACCGATAAAGGCTTCAGCGAAAAGTTACGCCGCGCTCTGGCCGAAACCAGCGGCGCCGCCGCCGAGATCCGGCGCGTGGAAATGGTCGGCCCCCAGGTGGGCAAGGATCTGCGCGAAAAAGCGCTCAAGGCCATGTTCTATGCCCTTTTGTTCATCACGGTCTACATCTCGGGCCGCTTTGAGATGAAATGGGCCTTGAGCGGCGTTCTGGCCGCCGCCCTGATCGGCGCCATCTATGGTCTGAGCCTGTTTCAGGTGAGTATCCCCTTCCTGATCGCCGTGGCCCTGCTGGTGACGCTGGCCCTGTTCTGGTTTCTCAATTTGCGCTACGCCATGGGGGCCATCGTGGCCTTGATCCATGACGTCACGATCACGGTGGGGCTTTTCGCGCTCTTCGACAAGGAATTCACCCTGCCGATCATTGCGGCCCTCCTGACCATCATCGGCTACTCGCTCAACGACACGATTATCGTCTTCGACCGCATTCGCGAGAACCTGAAAAAATATCACAAAAACCCGCTGGCGTTTGTCATCAACCGCAGCATCAACGAAACCCTGAACCGCACCCTGCTGACCTCGCTGACGACCCTGGTGGTGGTGGTAACACTGTTCATCCTGGGCGGCGGCATCATCCACGACTTTGCCTTTGCGCTGATCGTCGGTATCCTGGTGGGGACTTATTCGTCGATTTTTGTGGCCAGCCCCATTCTGCTGGCCTGGCAAAAAAAATGAGCCCCCCATCCCGGCGGCCGAAAGGGGTCCAGCCCCGTGACGGTAATCGATAGAGGGGATGAATTTAGAGTTCTAACGCAAATGGAAGCTTCCCCGGAACATTTGCTGGCCTGGTTCCGGTTGCGATCCGTGGTCGGCATCGGCAACCTCCTGTTTCGAAGACTCATCCAGCACTTTGACAACCCTGAAGCGGTATTCGCAAGCAGCGATGACGCTCTTTTGGCGGTGGAGGGTGTCTCCCCCCGCCTGGTGGCCGCGATTCGCCGTCAACCCGCCCGCAACGAGCATGACGAGCGTGAGCTGGCGCGGACCGCGCAAATGGGGTTTCAAATTGTCACCCAGTCCGATCCGAGCTACCCGGCCCTGCTGCTGGAAATCCCGGACCCGCCGCCCTTTCTGTATGTCAACGGCGATCTTAAACGATGCCGCTGCCCGCTGGCCATCGTCGGATCGCGCAACGCCACCCCCTACGGCCGCAAGACCACCAAACGCCTGAGCCGCGAACTGACGCGCCAGGGCATGACGGTGGTCAGCGGCATGGCCCGCGGTATCGATACGGCGGCCCACTTGGGGGCGCTCGAGGAGGGCGGGGTGACGCTGGCCGTTTTGGGCAGCGGGCTGGAATGCATTTACCCTGCGGAAAACCGGACGCTTTACGAACGCATCGCGGCCACCGGCGCCGTGATTTCGGAGCTGCCGCTTGCGGCCGGGCCGGATGCTCATCATTTTCCGCAGCGCAACCGCATCATCAGCGGTATATCCGTCGGCACCGTGGTGGTCGAGGCCACCCGCCGCAGCGGGTCCCTGATCACCGCCCGTCTGGCCGCCGAACAGAATCGCGAGGTATTTGCCGTTCCCGGCAGCATCGAATCGTTCAAAAGCATCGGCACCCACCAACTCATCAAAAACGGGGCCAAACTGGTGACCCAGGTCGGGGATGTGCTGGACGAACTGCCGCGCTGGGCGTTGGCCGCACGCCGGCCCGCGGCGGCGGGCAGCCGCAAGGCCGCCCCACCCTCAGCGCCGCTCTCGGAAGCGGAAGCATCCGTGTTTGAAAACCTGAGCGTTTACCCGATTCATGTTGACGATCTGACACGCCAGCTTAAATTGGAGGCGGGACAACTGTCCAGTATTCTGCTGTCCCTCGAGTTGAAGGGGCTGGTCCGGCAGGATCCCGGCAAATTGTTCAGCCGGAGCGATGACGATCAGCCCCGGAATTGAAACCAAA
>JASFTA010000164.1:0-5070 GCA_050114115.1 Desulfobacterales bacterium
CGTGTCTGAGGGCTTCGAGGAGCAGGGCCCAGGTGTGCAGGCACAGGATCCCCCCGCTCAGCGGCAGTACCACCAGGACGGTCCATTTGGGAATCTGCAGGGCCGGCGATATCTGGGCGCGGACGAAGTGCGCAAACTTGAAACCGTAGACGGTCAGCACGCCAAAAAAAAGCAGGGCCACGATATAGCCGGTAATGGTCATGGCATGGGCGACCGAGGGGGCCACGCGCGTCTGCAGCATGTCGATACTGGGATGCGCCCGGCGGTGGTAGGCCACGGTGGCCCCCAGAAAGGTCAGCCAGACCAGAAGATAACGGGCCAGTTCTTCGGACCAGAACAGCGAGTGGTTGAGCACGTAGCGGCAGAAAACCTGGGCGGCCACGACCACCACCATGACCAGGCCGACACCGGCCAGCCCCCACTCCACCGTTTGATTGACCCGCCGGCTGAGCTGTCGGATGGATATCACCTTAGCTTACGCCCTTCAGGCACCGGGAAATCGCCGCCGTCAACGGGTGGCTGCCAGAATCCGCTTCAGCAAATCCTGGACCCGTGCATCGCGATACATCTCCGAATCCTTCAAGCCGGCGACCTTCTGGCGAAAGGCGGCCGTATCAGGTTGTTCCTCGATCTGCATGCCTTTGGATTTCAGCAATTCGAGGCGCGCCGCATTTTTATCCCGATTGTCCGCGCGCTGGTAGCGGGCGGCTTCACAGATGGCCGTCTGGATCATTCGGCGGTCGGCATCCTCCAGGGTCTGCCACCAGGTCAGCGCGGCCACGTCGATATGCGCCGAGTAGACATGCCGCGTGAGGGTCATGTACTTCTGGATTTCGTAGAACTTGTAGACTTCCATGACCCACAGCGGGTTTTCCTGCCCATCGATCACACCCTGCTCGAGTTCGGTGTAGATGGGCCACGGCATGGGCGTCGGATTGGCCCCCAGGCTCTGCCAGATGGTTTTGTGCAGGGCCGAAGACATCACGCGGATCTTGAGACCGTCCACATCCGCAGGGGTCTGGACCGGACGTTTGCTGTTGGTCAGGTTGCGAAAGCCGTTTTCGGAAAAGCACAGGCCCTTGAAGCCGGAAGTCTCCAGGCTTTGAAGAATTTCAGCCCCCAGCGGCCCGTCCAGGATCTGATCGGCCTGGTCATTGTCCTTGAAGAGAAAGGGGTAGTTGATCACCCGCACGATGGGATCGAAGGTGTCGAAAGGCCCCAGGGTGACGATTGCCATCTGGATCGTGTTCATCTGGATCTGCTGGAGGATTTCGGTTTCGTTGCCGATGGATTTGGAATGATAGATCTTGACCCGGAACTTGCCCTCGGAACGGGCTTCGATCAATTCTTTAAACTTGTCCGCCACGATGTTCTGGGCCGATCCGGGTTTGGTCACCACCCCCAGCTTGATATCCATGGCCATGAGGTTGAACGGTAAAATCAGCAGTATCAGGACGATCGATCCGAAAAGCGCAGTTCGCTTCATGAGGACTCCTCCATTGTTTGGCCGTCGTGTATCGCGTCAGCCGCGATCCCGTGTGTTTATCGATTCGCGCGCGTCTGAATCGGAAAAGGCGTGTCGCGAAGGCGATTGTTAACCGATTATGGCCCAAATGTCCACTTGCGCAATTGGCGATTGGATAAACACCCGGTGGCCGGAAAGACCGGATCAAAAGGCCGGCGTTCGGCCTAAGCCCTAGCACCGCGAATATTCATATTGACGGACAAGGCTTCGATACGATAATTATACAAATTTTTGTGGAATCGACGCCCATGACCAGCATACGCGCCATCAAAGGCTTCAAAGACATCCTGCCGGGTGAAACCGAACTGTGGCAGTCCATCGAGCAGACGGCCACCACCGTTCTCGGCGCCTTCGGCTTTCGCGAGATCCGGCTGCCCATCCTGGAGAAGACCGAACTCTTTGCCCGCAGTATCGGGGAAGCCACCGACATCGTCGAAAAGGAGATGTACACCTTTACCGACCGCAGTGGCGATTTGCTGACCATGCGCCCCGAGGCTACGGCCGCCGTGGTGCGGGCCTACCTGCAGCATAAGATCTTTGCCCAGGACCCGGTCCAGAAATACTACACGATCGGCCCCATGTTTCGCCGCGAACGTCCCCAGAAAGGCCGCTACCGGCAGTTTTATCAGATCAATGCCGAAATCTTCGGGGTGGCCTCCCCCTATGCCGACGTCCAGTTGATCGTCATCCTGGTGGAACTGCTCGACCGCCTGGGGGTAAAGGATGCCCAACCGCACGTCAATTCCCTGGGATGCCCGAACTGCCGGCCCGATTTCCGCCGGGCCCTGCTCGATTTCCTGGCTTCCCGTGAAGACCGCCTGTGCAGCGACTGCCTGCGCCGCCGGAATACCAATCCCCTGCGCATCCTGGACTGCAAGGTACCCCAGTGCCGTGAAACCAGCATGGATGCCCCGGCCCTGACGGAATTCCTGTGCCCGGAATGCCGGACGCATTTCGACATCCTCCAGCAGGCCCTAAACGAACTGGGGATCCCCTATTTCATCGACAAGCGCCTGGTGCGCGGGTTGGACTACTATTCCCGGACGACCTTCGAAATCCAGACCTCGGCCCTGGGGGCCCAGAGCGCCGTGGCCGGCGGCGGCCGCTACGACGGGCTGGTTAAGACCCTGGGCGGCCCCGATATCCCGGCTACGGGATTTGCCATCGGATTCGACCGCCTGGCCGAAATCGTCGCGGCCGACCGTCAGGAGGCGGTGGTGGTACCGGACGTCTTCATCGCCGCTTTGGGGGCCGCCGCCCAGGCCCGGGCCTTCCCGTGGCTCACGGCCCTTAACCGCAATGGCATTGCCGCCGATATGCTGTTTGAGGATAAAAGCCTGAAAAGCCTCATGAAACGGGCCGGCAAATTGGGTGCCCGCCACGTTCTGATCGTCGGCGCCAACGAACTGGCTCAGGGTACGGGCCAATTGCGCAATATGGCCACCCGCGATCAGGTGCCGATCGCCCTCAATGGGGCGGTCGCCGAACTCACACGCTACCTCGCGGACGGCGCGTAGACACGCCGATCCCCATGGACCCTATCGGAGGAAATGAACCTTGACTGCAGATAATCTAGGCCAGATGCGACGCACCCACCACTGCCGCGAACTTTCCAGCACCGATGTGGGCCAGGAGGTCGTGCTGATGGGATGGGTGCAGCGACGCCGCGATCACGGAGGGGTCATCTTCGTCGACCTGCGCGACCGCGAGGGCCTGACCCAGGTGGTTTTCAACCCGGAAATCAACGCCACTGTCCATGAAAAGGCCCAGGTGTTGCGCAACGAATTCGTGATCGGTGTCCGCGGCAAGGTCGATCCGCGCCCCGAGGGCATGGTCAATCCCAACCTCGTGACCGGTGAAATCGAGGTTCTGGTCACCTCGCTCAAGATATTCAATCCGGCCAAAACCCCGCCCTTCATGATCGAGGACGGGGTGGACGCCTCGGAAACCATTCGCCTGCGGCATCGCCATCTCGATCTGCGGCGTCCCGAACTGCAGCAGAACATCCTGCTGCGCCACCGGGCGGCCCAAACGGTCAGGTCGTATCTGAACGCCAACGGGTTTATCGACGTGGAAACACCGGTGCTCACCAAGAGCACCCCCGAGGGCGCCCGGGACTACCTGGTCCCCAGCCGCGTCAGCCCGGGGCATTTCTACGCCCTGCCCCAGTCCCCGCAGATCTTCAAGCAGCTTTTGATGATCTCCGGCTTCGACCGCTACTACCAGATCGTCAAGTGCTTCCGGGATGAAGACCTGCGCGCCGACCGCCAGCCCGAATTCACCCAGATCGATATCGAAATGTCCTTCGTGGGCGAGGAGGACGTCATGGATCTGGCCGAGGGCCTCATGGCCGCGGTCTTCGAATCCGTGGCCGGTATCAAACCGGCCCGGCCGTTTCCCCGCCTGACCTATGACGAAGCCGTGGGGCGCTACGGTCTCGACAAACCCGACACGCGGTTCGGTCTGGAACTCAAGGAGGTATCGGACATCGTCGGCGGCTCGGGGTTCAAGGTTTTCGCCTCGGCCGTCAAAAAAGGCGGTATCGTCAAGGCCCTGAATGCCAAGGGCTGTGCCGATTTTTCCCGCAAGGAAATCGACGACCTGACCGAATTCGTGTCTGTCTACCGGGCCAAGGGCATGGCCTGGATCAAGGTCAAGCCCGACGGCGCCTGGCAGTCGCCCATCGCCAAGTTCTTCACCGAGGACGAGCACCACGCGCTGGCCGAACGCCTCGACATGACCCCGGGTGATATCGTCTTCTTCCTGGCGGATGCGCCGCGCATCGTCAACGACGGCCTGGGCTACCTGCGCAACCACCTGGGAAATAGACTCGGGCTGATCGACGACAAGCAGTTCAATTTCGTCTGGGTGACCGAATTTCCGATGATGGAATACGACGAAAACGAAAAACGCTACCAGGCGCTGCACCACCCGTTCACCGCCCCCCTGGAAGACCAGTTGGAGACCCTGGCCAACGACCCGCTGGCGGCCAAGAGCCGGGCCTACGACCTGGTGCTGAACGGCTCCGAAATCGGCGGCGGCAGCATCCGTATTCACAACACCGCCGTCCAGAAACAGGTGTTCGCGGCGCTGGGGCTGACGCCCGCGGAATATGAGCAAAAATTCGGTTTCCTCTTAAGCGCCCTGGAGTCCGGCGCCCCGCCCCACGGCGGGATCGCCTTTGGTTTCGACCGCCTGGTGACACTGCTGTGCGGCTGCACCTCGATCAGGGACGTGATCGCCTTTCCCAAGACCCAGCGCGCGGCCTGCCTGCTCACCGAAGCCCCTTCGGAAGCCACCCCGACCCAGTTGGATGAACTCGGCCTGCGCATCCGCAAAACCACGGCCAATTGAACCCAAAAGGGCTCTTGACATTCATCCACAAAATCGCTAAAGAAGCAGCTTGCACTTGATCCCCAGTAGCTCAGTCGGCAGAGCAAGTGGCTGTTAACCACTGGGTCCGCGGTTCGAGTCCGTGCTGGGGAGCCAAACATAACAAGGGCTTACAGGTTTTGGTCTGTAAGCCCTTTTTTGTATTCCCCACA
>JASFTA010000165.1:0-5069 GCA_050114115.1 Desulfobacterales bacterium
GGGATCAACGCCTTCACTTTAGGGGCCCAATCCGTCAACCCGAATGTCCAGGTGCGCGTGGTCTGGACCAAGACCTGGTACGACCCGGCCACCGAGAAGGAGGCGGCCAAGAGTCTTTTGGATGTGGACGCCGACGTAATCGCCCAGCACCAGGACTCGCCCGGCCCCCAGGAGGCCGCCCAGGAAAAGGGCGTCTACTCCATCGGTTACAACACGGACATGTCGACCTTCGCCCCCAAGGCCCATCTGTGCGCCCCGATCTGGAACTGGGGTCCTTTCTACGCCCAGATCGTGGAAGCCGTCCAGAAGGGCACCTGGGAATCCAAGGCCTATTGGTATGGTCTCGAAAACGGGATTGTTGATTTGAGCCCCATGAGCGATATGGTCCCGGCCGAAGTTCAGACCAAGGTCATGGCGAGCAAGGAAAAAATCAAAAGCGGTACCAAGCAGGTTTTTACCGGTCCGATACGGAACCAGGCCGGACAGGAGAAAATCGCCGCCGGTAAGAGCGCCAGCGATGAAACCCTGCTCGGCATGAACTGGTTCGTGCAGGGCGTTATCGGCACGACCCAATAATACGGCCCCAGCCGCCATTGTTTACGATCCCCGTGGACCGGTAACACGACAGCCATGCTCTCGATTCGCGCCTACAAGAGACAGGAGCCGCTTAAATGGCGCTCCTGTCTTGTTTTTCTGGGGGCCGTCCTGCTGTCCCTCGCGGCCAGCGCCCTTCTGCTGCAAGTGCATGGCAAACCAGCCCTTGACGGTATCCGCATTCTCTTTACCGGGGCCTTCGGCTCCCTCTGGGCCCTCGAAGACTGTCTCATCAAGGCCATCCCCATTTTTCTATGCTCACTGGGGGTCGCCATCGCTTTTCGACTGCAGGTCTGGAACATCGGGGCCGAGGGCCAGTTCGCCCTGGGCGCCATCGGCGCCACCTGGGCCGCCTTGACGTTTCCCCATCTTCCCGGCTATTGGCTGCTGCCGCTGATGGCCGCGGCGGCCTTCGTTCTGGGGGGATTGTGGGGTCTGATCCCGGCCCTGCTCAAACTGCGCATGCAGGCCAACGAAATCATCGTCACCCTGATGATGAACTATATCGCCATCCTGATTCTCGACTATCTGGTCTACGGTCACTGGAAAGACCCCCAAAGCTTCGGCTTCCCGATGACACCCGAATTCAGTCCCGGGGCCATCGTTGGGAAAATCGGCAGCACCAACCTGAACTGGGGTCTGGTGGTCTGCTTGCTGACCGGTGTCGTCGTCTGGGTCTTTTTCCGCTTCACCCGCCTGGGCTTCGAGTTCAGGGCCGCCGGCGAAAACATCCGCGCCTCGCGTTATGCCGGACTGCCCTACCAGCGTCTGGTCTGCCTGGCCATGGTCCTCAGCGGCGCCCTGGCCGGCTGGGCCGGGTTGTTGGAAGCCTCGGCCACCATCAACCGTTTGCAGCCCAGCATCATGGTGGGTTACGGCTATACGGCCATCGTCGTGGCCTGGCTGGCACGCCTCAATCCCCTGACCATCGGCCTGGCGTCCTTTCTGCTGGCCGCCCTGCGCGTGGGCGTGGAAAACCTTCAGCTCGATCTTCAGGTGCCGGCCGCCTTCGGGGGCATCATGGAGGGTTTGATCCTGCTGACGGTTCTGGCCGGCAGTTTCTTTCTGGAATATGGCCTGAAGCTGCGGAGAACGGCATGAACACCGAATTGATCATTCCGCTTCTGGCCGCGGCCATCCAGTCCGGAACCCCGATCCTGTTTGCCACGCTGGGCGAAATTCTGACCGAAAAGAGCGGCGTCCTCAACCTGGGGGTCGAGGGGATCATGATCGTCGGCGCGCTGGCGGCCTTCGTCATCGCGAAATTTACCGGCAATCCCATCTTGGCCTTTGCCCTGGCGGGCGTGGCCGGCATGATCATCAGCGCGGCCCACGGTGCCGTGTGTCTGTGGTTTCGCGGCAACCAAGTGGTTTCCGGTCTGGCCCTGACCATCTTCGGTCTGGGGCTCGCGGATTACCTGGGAACGCCCCTGATCGGGCAGACCGCCCCGGGCTTTGACAAGCTGACCCTGCCCGTACTGGGTCGCCTGCCGGTCCTCGGCCCGATTTTTTTCCAGCAGGACCTGTTGGTCTATGTGTCCATTCTGATCGTACCCCTGCTGTGGTTTTTTCTGGCCAAAACCCGCTGGGGCCTCCACCTGCGGGCGGTGGGCGAATATCCCCAGGCGGCAACGGCGGCCGGCATCAATGTTCTGCATTATCGCTGGGTCGGGGTGCTGGGGGGCGGTTTTCTGGTGGGTTTGGGCGGTGCCTATCTTTCGCTGGCCTACACGCATCTGTGGACCAGCGGATTGAGTGCCGGCCGGGGATGGATTGCGGTGGCCCTGGTAATTTTCGCCTTCTGGCGCCCGGGCCGCGCCCTTTTAGGGGCTTACCTCTTCGGGGGCGTGATGGCCTTCCAACTTCGTCTCCAGGCGGTCGGCACCCACCTGCCGTCCTCCCTGCTTTTGATGCTGCCATACGCCCTGACGGTGATCGTCCTGGTTTTAGCTTCCTGGAAAAGTCGGCAGGCCAGCGCGCCGGCCGCGCTGGGCATTAATATCGAACCCCGTGAATAAACAGCATAAGAGGTGTGTCTATGGCCGATTCTCAGCCTTATCGCAAAACCTACCCGATCTCCTGGGATCAGCTGCACCGGGATGCCAAGGCCCTGTCCTGGCGGCTCCTGGACCACGACTATTTCAAGGGTATCGTGGCGGTTACCCGGGGAGGGCTCGTCCCGGCGGCCATCATCGCCCGCGAGCTCGATATCCGTCTCGTTGATACGGTATGCGTCTTCAGCTACAACTGGCAGGACAAGCGCGGTGATGTCGAAGTCCTCAAATCGATCGACCATGACGGTCAAGACTGGCTGATCATCGACGATTTGGTCGATACCGGACGAACGGCCGATACCGTCCGCAAAATGCTGCCCAAGGCGCATTTTGCAACGATTTATGCCAAACCGGCCGGGCGCCCCCTGGTGGACACCTTCGTCACCGAGGTCAGTCAGGACACCTGGATTCTTTTTCCCTGGGACTCCGAATCACAGTTCGTTCAACCGATCGTCGGGATGAAACCCCAACCGTGATGAACACCGACCCCCCTTTGATCGCGCTGGAAGGCATCAGCAAATCCTTTGGTCCCGTCCAGGCCAACCAGGATATCTCCCTGGCGTTTCGGGCCGGTAAAATTAAGTCTCTGCTGGGGGAAAACGGCGCCGGTAAAAGCACGCTGATGAGCATTCTGGCCGGACGACTTCAGCCCGACCAGGGTCGCATTCGGGTGGAGGGCCGGCCGGCGCGCTTCCGCACCACCCAGGATGCCCTCAACGTCGGTATCGGCATGGTCTACCAGCACTTTATGCTCGTGGAGGCCATGAGCGTTGCCGAAAATATCTTTCTGGGCTATCCAGGACCACCACTGCTCAAGCCGTCCGCGATGGAAGACCAGGTCGCCGCCCTGGCGGAACAGGTCAGTTTGACCATCGATCCCCGGGCCCGCGTTTCCACGCTTTCCATGGGTGAAAAACAGCGGGTTGAAATTCTGAAGCTGCTTTTTCGGGACAACCGCATCCTCATCTTCGATGAACCCACCGCCGTGCTGACCCCCCAGGAAGCCGACCAACTGTTTGAAGCCCTGCGGCAGCTCGCCGCCCAGCAGAAGGCCATCGTCTTCATCAGTCACAAGCTCGACGAGGTCATGGCGCTCTCCGACGAGATCGCCGTGCTGCACAAAGGCCGTGTCGTCGCCGATACCGATGCCGCGACGATTCAATCCAAAGCCGAACTGGCCCAGCTGATGGTCGGTCGCGAAGTCGTCCTGCAGGTCGCGCGCGATCCCCTGGAGGCGCGTCAGCGTGTCCTGCGGATTTCGGGACTCGATGACGGTGAACTGCAGAATATCCACCTGGAACTGCGGCAGGGGGAAATCCTGGGGCTCGTGGGGGTCGCCGGTAACGGCCAAAAACCGCTGGTCGAAACCGTGTGCGGATTGAAGACCCCCATGAGGGGAACGGTCCGCATCATGGGCCAGGACTGGCACCGTTTCTTTAAAGGCCGCCGTTGGGACGGCAATCTGGCCTACATCCCGGAAGATCGCCAGGGCCTGGCCACCTGCCGCGCGCTCAGTCTTACCGATAATCTGTTGCTGACCACCCGGCACGGCTTCACGGTCGGCCCCTGGCTGCTGCACCGCAAGGCGGAACACAAAATGGCCGAGCTGTCGGACAGTTTCAATATCGTCCCGCCCAACCCGCGGTTGACGGCCCGCCAGCTTTCAGGCGGCAACCTGCAGAAAATGGTCATTGCCCGCGAATTCTATCGCCGTCCACGTTTGATCGTGGCCGAGCAGCCCACCCAGGGGCTCGATATCGCGGCCACCGAAGAAGTCTGGCGTCTGCTTCTCAAGGCCCGCGAGCGTGCCGGCATCCTGCTGGTCACCGGGGATTTGTCCGAAGCCCTGGCATTGGCAGACCGGGTCGCTGTGATGTTCGAAGGCCGCATCGTTGATACCTTCCCCGCCGAAGACCGCGAAAAGGTAGAACGCATCGGCTTGATGATGGCCGGCAGCGGCGAAGGTGAATCGCTGCGCTGAAAACCCCGGCGGCGGCCTTGAAAGCTATTGACTTTTTCTACCCGTTGTGAACTATTCGTACATTTATTGCATCAAGATAACGGCATGGGCATCGGTGCCCCCTGGCACCGAAGTTTCGAAGGTCATCGGCATGCCGCCAATCTTCCATATCGTTCGCTTTTAGATCATCAGATATCCAACCCAAGCCCTGGAGGTAAAAGTAAATGGGTTTCGCCAATATTGCCGCCCACAACGGCTGGTCCATGGCTATATTAGGTGCTGGCATCGTTATGACGGGCCTGATCATTTTATCCCTGGCCATCTCTCAAATCCATAAACTGGTCGAGCTTTGGAACCGTCGCCAGGCGAAGGCCGCCCCCCCCCCGGCGCCGGCCGTCGAACCGGCAATCGAAAGCCCGGCCGCGCCGCTGGCGG
Organism: Desulfobacterales bacterium; assembly: GCA_050114115.1. Lineage (GTDB taxonomy): Bacteria > Desulfobacterota > Desulfobacteria > Desulfobacterales > UBA5852 > JABZFP01. The sequence continues at coordinate 5,044 of JASFTA010000165.1, forward strand.
CCCAGTGCCCCATCAACCTAGATGAG
>JASFTA010000166.1:0-5066 GCA_050114115.1 Desulfobacterales bacterium
CCCTGATTTCGCGCCGTGGCCCCCTGGGCATGCTGGACCTGCTCTACACGCCCGGCGCCATGGTGATCGGACAGGTTCTGCTGATCTTACCGGTGATCACGGCCTTCACGATTGCCGCCCTGAGTCGGGTCGACAAGCGTTACCGCCGCACAGCGCTGACCCTGGGGGCTGGCCCGATGCATGCGGCCTTGGCGGTGTTCCGTGAAGCCCGCTACGCTATTGTGGCGGCCGTGGTGGCGGCGTTCGGCCGGGTGATATCCGAAATCGGCATCAGCATGATGCTGGGGGGCAATGCCCGCGGGTTCACGCGGACCATGACAACCGCCATGGCCCTCGAGTACGACAAGGGGGAATTCGTGTTGGCCGTGGCCCTGGGGGCGGTTTTGTTGACGATCAGTCTGGTGATGAATGTCCTGCTCAATTATTTTCAGGGAAAGACATCATGACGACGCTTCTGGCGGCGGAAGGGCTCTTCAAAGACTATCAGGACCGGCGGGTTCTGGATCTTCCCCGTCTGGCGATTCCTGCCGAACGAACCGTGGCCCTGCTCGGGCCCAACGGGGCCGGCAAGACAACTTTGCTGCATATTCTGGGCTTGCTGCTAAATCCTACCGGGGGGAGGCTCTGGTACCGCCGTGAGGAAGTACGCTTCAGCGACCGTCGCTTGCGGCGCCTGCGCCGCCGGATCATTCTTGTCGAACAGCATCCCATTATGTTCAGCACCACAGTCGCCCGGAATATCGAATTCGGACTGAAACTCAGGGGGCTGGACGCCAAGGAAAGGCACCGGCGCATCGATCAGAGTCTGGCGCGCGTGGGCATGCGTGCTTTGGCGCAAGCCGACGGTCGCGAGCTATCCGGCGGCGAAACCCAGCGTGTGGCGATTGCCCGGGCCTTGGCCTGTGAGCCCGAGGTTCTCTTGCTGGACGAGCCAACCGCCAATGTCGATATCGAAAATCGACTGGCCATCGAGGACATCATCACGACCCTGCGCGATGCCAACGGGCTTTCGGTGGTCTTCTGCACCCATGACCATCTGCAGGCGGCGCGACTGGCACAGACCCGCATAAGTCTGTTCCGCGGGCGATTGGACGCCAGAAGCTACGAGAATATTTTCAGCGCGCGGCCGGTTGCGACCGCCAATGGCGCCCACTGCATTGTCAACGGCGCTATCCGTTTTCCGCTGCCGCCCACTGACCGCCGTCGCGTGCGGATTGCCGTCGACCCCCGGCGTTTGCGACTGGTTCCGACTTCGACCGTCCGTTCCGATCACGACGGTCTTTCCGGGCGCGTGAGCCAACTCTTCGAGGAAGGCCCCTGGATTCGGGTGGTGGTGAACGCCGGCGTGCCGCTGACCGTCCTGATGCCGCGCGAGGACTACCACCAGCAGCCCCTCCACATCGGAAACCTGGTTGGCCTGATCTGCCCGCCGCAGGCCGTGTCCCTGATTTAGTGCTGATCCATAAACGGCATCTTGCGGCTCAGTCCGGCGTTCACGCTCATTTGAAATCCTCGACGTGGCCGGGATGCGCGTCTCACCAGCAACCCCCTAACGGCCGTACCGCCAGCCTGAGATCGCGGGGTGCTGTGGGAGCGCTGAAATGATTGGGCACCGCTATTGAACCATCCGTCGCGATCAGCGGTTACGGCTTGAACCGCTGCCGGTTTTCGGCTATAGATCGAACCTCTCCGTACCCCAAACCGGCAGGCGAGGATGCAGATTCTGCTCACCAACGATGACGGTATTTACGCACCCGGGATTCAGATCCTTTACGGTGCGCTGTGTTCAGCGCACCAGGTGACGGTGATCGCCCCCGACCGCGAAAGGAGCGCGGTGGGCCACGGCATCACCCTGCACCAACCCCTGCGGGCCAACCAGGTGGCCGTCAACGCCCATTACAGCGGCTACGCCATCAACGGTACACCGGCGGACTGCGTCAAACTGGGGATCTATGAAATTCTGTCGCAACGGCCCGATCTGGTCATCTCCGGGATCAATCCGGGAGCCAATGTGGGCATCAACGTCAATTATTCGGGCACGGTGGCGGCGGCCAAGGAGGCGGCCCTCTTCGGTCTGCCGGCCCTGGCGGTCTCCATTCACAGTCGCGCCGGCCGGCATTACAATGACGCCGCCCGCTGCGTGACCACCCTGGCGGCAAACTTACTCCGGCAGGGACTGCCCAAGGGGACCTTCCTGAACGTCAACATCCCCGACCTCCCCTACGAGGAGATTGCCGGCATCAGGGTCAGCCGCCAGGGCAACGGCGTTTTCCCCGATGCCTTTGAAAAGCGCACGGATCCGCGCAATCGCACCTACTACTGGCAGGGCGGGGATCAACAGGTGTTTGATCCGGACCTCGATATCGACGGCCATGCTTTGGAGGCCAACTTTATTTCGGTAACCCCGATCAAATGCGATATGACCGATTATGCCGCATTGGAACGTCTGCAGGACTGGAACTGGGAACGTTGAGCCGATTCACTATCCATGAGGTCGGGCCTGCCCCGGCGTCTGGGAGACCGTATTGACGGAAATCATCAAGAAACAGCATTTTATCCAAGAATTGACACCGGGCACCAAGGTGGATGACCTGTTCGTGCTTGCCGAGCGGTTGCTGGCGCAGAAAAAAGACGGCAACCCTTATATGAACGTCGTTCTGACTGACCGTAGCGGCCAGATCAAAGGGGTGGTCTGGGACCAGGTCGAGCAGATCGCCGCCGGTGTGCAGGGTGGCGATATCGTCAAGGTCTCTGGTCATGTGTCCGAATATCGCGGGGCGCCCCAGATGGTGATCCGTGCCATGACGGCCGTCGATCCGATGCACGCGGATACCGCCGATTTTCTGCCGGCCACCGACCTGGACGTCGAACAGCTGTTCGAACGCCTACGGGGGCTGACGCATTCCCTGCAGACGCCCTGGCTGAAGGCGCTTTTCGACAGCTTTTGGGCCGATCCGGCCTTCGTGGCCGATTTCAAACGGGCCCCGGCCGCCAAGATGATGCACCACGCCTACATTGGTGGTCTGCTGGTTCACTGCCTGTCGATGGCGGTCCTGGCCGACAAGATTGCCGCCCACTACAGTGGCGTCGACCGCGATCTGCTGATCGCCGGCACCATTCTGCACGATATCGGCAAAGTCCGGGAGTTCACGTTTACCGCGGCCATCGATTATTCGGATGAAGGCCGCCTGCTGAGCCACATTGTCATTGGTCTGGAAATGATCGAGAAACGCTTGCAGACGATTCCGAACGTGCCGCGGGACCAGGCCAACCTTTTGAAACACCTGATTGTCAGTCACCACGGCGCCCCCGAGTTCGGCGCCGTCGAGCCGCCCAAGACCATCGAGGCCGTCCTGCTGCATTACATCGATGAGCTCGATTCGAAGGTCAACGCCATTCGTGACTTCATGGCCAAGGACGCGTCCGACCAGCCGTGGACCGCCTACCATCGCGTCCTGGGACGGCATTTTTACCGTGGACAGCCCCGCTCGGTACCGGCCGCCGGGGGTAACGACACGCCCGCAGGAACGGAATAGAGCGCCCATGTTTGTTTCGCTGGAAGGCATTGAGGGGGCCGGCAAGACCACAATTCTGCCCCGCCTGGTGGCCTTCCTGGAGGCGCGCGGGAAAGCCTGCACGGTGACCCGCGAGCCCGGCGGCACCGATTTCGGGCGCCGTCTGCGGGCCATTTTGCTGGATCCCGCCCACCGTGACCTTGAGCCCCAGGCCGAACTCTTGCTCTATGTGGCGGATCGGGTGCAGCATGTCCGGGAAATCATCCAGCCGGCGCTGGCACGCGGTCATGTGGTTCTGTGCGATCGTTATATGGATGCCACGGTCGTCTATCAGGGGGTTGCCCGCCAACTCGGCCGGGAGCTGATCCTGACGCTGCACCGCTTGGTGCTAGGCGAACTTCAGCCCGACGCCACGCTGCTGTTCGATCTGCCGGCGCCGCTGGGTCTCGAGCGCGCCTGGCGGGATTTCGACCGCGGGGAACGCAGCCGGCGCGAATCGCGCTTCGAGCAGGAGAAACTCGCTTTTCACGAAGCGGTGCGGAAGGGTTATCTGCAACTGGCCCAAAGAGAGCCCCAGCGTTTCCATGTCATCGATGCCGCCGCCGATCCGGAGACGGTCGCCCGGCAGGCCCTGCAAACACTGGCCCAGGTGATGCGCTTGCCAGCGCCCTGACGCGCGAGCCGCCCACGAACGGAACCCGGCGATTGAATACCGCAATGCAAACGTCCCTGATCGATCAAATCGGCAATACCCCCCTGGTGGAGATCAAACGCCTGAACCCCCATGCCGGCGTGCGCCTTTTCGCCAAGCTGGAATACATGAATCCCGGCGGTTCGATCAAGGACCGTGCCGCACTGTTCATGATTGAAGATGGTGAGCGCAGCGGGGCCCTGACCCCGGGTAAGATCGTCATCGAGGCCACCTCCGGCAACACCGGCATCGGCTTGGCCCTGGTCTGCGCGGTCAAGGGCTACCGCCTGCGCCTGGCCATGTCCGAATCCGCCAGTGTCGAGCGCCAAATGATCCTGCGGGCCCGCGGGGCCGAAATCCTGCTGACCCCCGGCCATCTCGGTACGGACGGGGCCATCGAAGAAGTCTACCGCTTGGCGCGCGAAGATCCCGACCAGTATTTTATGACCGACCAGTTCAACAACCCGGCCAACTACCGGGCCCACCAGGATGGCACCGCCCGGGAAATCTGGCAGCAGACCGGCGGCGAGGTCACCCATGTGGTCACCACCTTGGGTACCACCGGTACGGCCATGGGACTGTCCATGGGGCTTAAACCCTTGAATCCTGCGGTCCAGATTATCGGGATCGAACCGTTCATGGGGCACAAGCTTCAGGGGCTCAAGAACATGAAGGAGTCCTACTGCCCGGAAATCTTCGACAAGGCCCGCCTGGATCGCAAGATGAATGTCGACGACGAGGAGGCCTTCGAAATGACCCGCCGTTTGGCGCGCACCGAAGGGCTTGTGGTGGGCATGAGCAGTGGCGCCGCGGTGGCCGCCGCCCTGCGGGTGGCCGCCACCATCGATCGCGGCGCGTTG
>JASFTA010000167.1:0-5064 GCA_050114115.1 Desulfobacterales bacterium
CCGATTCCGAGGAGCGAGGCGTACACCAGGTACGCCGCAGCGACGAGGCTTCGGCGCAACGCGGATATTGGGCGAATTACGAAGCTGTCGCTGTCATTCGTAGGTCGTGTGCATCTTGGGATCCAACGCCTCCCTTACGGCCTCACCGATAAACGTCACCAGCACCAGGGTCAGGACCAGGGCCACCACCACCGATCCGGACAGCCACCAAGCGCTCAAATTGGCCCATCCCTGCTGGAGCAATTCCCCCCAGCTGGGTTCCGGAGGCGGTAGGCCGAAACCCAGAAAGTCCAAAGCGGCCAGTGACAGAATACCGCCGGCCACTTGAAAGGGGATATAGGAGACGATCACACTGACGGTGTTGGGTAAAATGTGCTTGAAGATAATCCGCCCATGGGAGGCCCCCAGGGCCCGGGCGCCCAGGACATAATCGCGCGCGCGCTCCTTGTAGGTCACGGTGCGCATCGTCCAGGTGATGCCCATCCAGCCGAAGACCCATAGAATAAACAGTAAAATCCAGAAATTGGGGATGACCACCGAGGCGATGATGATGATCACATACAGACTCGGTACCGAAGACCAGATTTCGATCAGGCGCTGAAAAAAGAGATCGAAAAGTCCGCCGAAATACCCCATGGCACTGCCGATGCTGATGCCGGTCCCGAAGGTCGCCACCAGAAGGGCCAACGAAAAGAAAATGGCCAAACGAAAACCGTAGACCAACCGCGCCAGGACGTCGCGGCCCGAAGCGTCCGTGCCGCAGAAATGCCGATCGTGGAAGGAAGGCGGCGCGGGCGGCAAGGTGTTTTCCTGAAAATCATTCTCATAAGGGTTGTAGGGCACCACGGGCATCCAAACCCAGTTGACCCCGCCCTCTTCCTCAAACTTGCGGGAGAGGTCGCGGTAATTGGTTTCGTGCTGGTAATCCAGGCCGAAAGTCGTCCCCGGGATGGGATTGCCGTAGGTCGGCCAGAAGAATTCGCCGTTATAGCGCACCACCAGGGCGCGGCTGTTGACCAGCAACTCGGCCCCCAGTGACAGCAGGATCATCAGCACCAAAATCACCAATGAGGCATACCCCCGCCGGATCGATTGAAATCGACGGAACTTTTTGATCGTCAGGGGATTGAGTCGGAAGCGCATAAGCTCTTCAAGCCGTTATCATTAAATGGACGTACGGGGCGCCGCCGGGGGCCGCAAGATGCCCCTCTCTCAAAAATAAAGCTTCCGGATACAGCCAAACGCGAGGCCGCCGGACGGGGTAGATTGGGGTTCCCGGCCCCGCCGCGCTGCGGCGGGATTTCACATCGAATTTAGAGAATCAATCAGTGTTCAACAAACCGCAGGCGCTTTGACGGCCGCAGGCGTAGCGCGGCTACGTCGAGGACCGCCAAACGACGAGAACGCCGCCGGGGGCCGCAAGATGCCCCGTCCGGCGGCCTCGCTAGTCAAATTGCACCCGTGGATCCACCAGCGCCACGCAAATGTCCGATACGATGTTGCCGATCAAAAAGAGCAGGGCGGATATCACCAAAACCCCGAGTACCACCGGATAGTCGCGCTCCAGCAGCGATTCATAGCCCAGCAGGCCCATACCGTCGATATTGAAGACTTTCTCGATCAAGAAGGACCCCGTCAAAATGACCGAAAGAATACTGCCGAAGGATGTCGCAATCGGGATCATGCTGTTGCGCAGGGCATGGCCGAAAACTGCCCGTCGGAATGGCAGTCCCTTGGCGATCGCCGTGCGCACGTAATCGGCTGCCAGATTGTCCATCAGAGTGTTTTTCATCAGAAAGGTCATGCCGGCAAACGCACTGATCATGTAAGCGATGAGCGGCAGCACCGAATGCCAGGCGATATCGACGAGTTTATCCACCAGGGACATATTATCGAAATTTTCGCTGACCAGATCACCAAGCGGGAAGACGTCCCACCAGCCGGCCAGCCATACCAGAAGATAGAGGCCGATGACCCACCCGGGAATGGCATACCCGATGAATACGATGATCGAAGAGACATTGTCGAAGGCGGTTTTGTGCCGAATGGCCTTGACGATACCCAGCGGGATGCACACCCCGTAGGTCAGCACGATGGATATCAGACCGAAATAGAGGGAAATCGGGATTCGGGACCGAATCAATTCCCAGACCGGATCGTGGTAACGCGTCGAAACCCCGAGATCACCGCGAATCACTTTAGCGAGCCACGCGAAATAGCTGTTGAGCAGTGGTTTGTCGAAACCGTAGTACTGCCTTAAAAACGCAATCTGCTCATCGGAAAGGGGCTGGCGCTGCACCCCTGCGCCTATGCTGTCGCGACTGCCGCCGCCTTCGACCTGCATGCGCTGGGCTTCGGCAATCATGCGCTCGATCGGGCCACCCGGCACAAAACGGGTGATGGCGAAAACCATCAAGGTAATGCCGATAAAGGTCGGGATGACGAGCAATAGGCGGCGGATGAAGTAGGCCGTCATGGAGGATTGCCCGGCAGGCAGATTGTGAAGCGGGACCCGGCACCTCGGCTGGAGAGCACTTCGAGCGTGCCCTCGTGGCGGTCCACGATGCGTTTGGTCATGGTCAGGCCGATCCCTGTACCGCAGGTGCCTTTGGTACTGAAGAAACCCTTGAAGAGCCGTTCGCGGGTGTCGTTGTCCATCCCCGGCCCGTTGTCGCTGACCGAATAGGCTACGGCCCAGCCGGGCGGCTGAAAAGCCCGCACGACAACTTCGCGGCCGGCCGCCCGCGCGGCCTCCTCGTCAAAGGCTTCCAGGGCATTCTGGATCAGATTGAGCAGGCACAAGCCAATGGCCTCGGGATCGAGGGCACAGGCGGGAATCGATTCGGCCAGCTCGGATTTGAGCAGGACGGCTTTTTCCTCGGCCTTGGGTTGCAGCAGCGACAGCGCTTCGCGCACCGGCACCAAGGGATCCGTGTTGACCCGCTGAATGGATTCACTCTTACCGAAATTGAGCAGATCCAGAGACAGGTTTTTAATCTTGTCCACATTGCCGCGCACCATTTCCCAGCCACGCTGGAGATATTCGCGGTTGTCGTCTTCGATACCGCGGCCCAGAACGTAAATTCCCCCTTTGAGCGCCCCGGCGATATTTTTGATCGTGTGTGATAATTCGGCGGCCGCGCAGCCCACGGCGGCCATTTTTTCGCTCTCCAACAGCTGGTGGGTCTTCGCGGCGACCATCTCTTCCAGATTCTCGGTATAGGCCCTTAGCTGATGGCGCATGGCGATGCGTTCTTCGGCGCGCTCGAGGGCAAATTCCAGGATTTCGTCATTGACGGGCTTGGTGATAAAATCCGTAGCTTCCAGCTTGAGGCTTTCGATGGCCAGGTCCATATCGCCGTGGCCGGTGATCATGATGACTTCGGTTTCGGGGGATTGTTTTTTGATACGACGCAATAGCTCGATGCCGTCCATGACGGGCATCTTGATATCGCTCAACACAATCGAAGGCACGGTGCGGTGGAAGACCACCAGTGCTTTTTCACCGTTTTCGGCCGTGTGCACGCGGTAGCCCAGTTCGGTCAGGTAGATATCCAGGACTTCCCGGATATCGGGCTCATCATCCACCAGCAGTAGGGTTCGTTCCATTGCGTTCGACCTTGAGGGGCAGTTGGATCACAAAGCAGGCACCCCGATCGGGACCGGAACGCACGGAAATCACCCCGCCCAACTCCTGGACGATCCCATAGCTGATGGACAATCCCAGTCCCGTGCCCTTGCCCACCTCTTTGGTGGTAAAAAAGGGTTCAAAAATCTTTTCGGCCAGATCCGCGGGCACCCCGCAACCCGCATCACAGACTTCGGCAATGACCATGTCCGCCTCCCATCGGGTGGTGATGCGGATCCTTTTGACGGCGTCGGCGTCGACTTGCATTTCCCACCTGTCCTCGATGGCATCGCGGGCGTTGAGAAACAGATTGACGAAAACCTGCTCCAGGCGATTGGGTTCCGCCAGGATCTCGGGCAATTCGGGGTCCAGGTGCCATTCGATCTCGATGCCCCGCACCTTCAACTGCTGATCGAACATCTCGAAGGCTTTCTCGATCACCTGGTTGACCTGGGTGCGTTCCAGCCGCGTATCGGATTTACGGGCAAATTGCCGCATATGATCGATGATGTTGGAAGCGCGGTCCACATTGGCCCCGATCTTGTGGGTCACCTTGATCACGGTGTCGTCCTCTGCCAGAGGGGAACGACTCAGCTTCTTCTTCAGAATCGCACCGGCGGTCTTGATCACCGCCAGCGGCTGGTTGAGCTCGTGGGCCACGCCCGAGGCCATCTCCCCCAGGGTGGCCATTTTACTGGCCTGAATCAGTTGCTGTTCGGCCTCCAAACGTTTGGTGATATCGCCGGTGGTGACCAGCAAAACGTCGCGGCCTTTATAATTCAGGGGGGAGATCCGGATGGTGACATAGATGGTGCGACCTTCTTTGTGGCGATGGCGGGCGCGATCGATCACCCGGCCGGATTGAATCGATTGGGCGTAGAGAGCCCGGTCCTCCTCGACAAACAGATCGAGAAAGCAGGTGCCCAGCACCTCGCGTTGGCCCAGCCCATAAACCGCGCCGACACTGCGGTTGCATTCCAGGATTTCAAGGGTCTCACGTTCCAGGACGAAAACCGGGTTGGGGATGTTGTTGAAGACATCGTAGTACTTTTTTTCGGCTTCCTTGAGCTCGTCCTCCAGCAGCCGGCTGTGGGTGATGTCGAGGCACATCTCCATGGCCGCCACGACGTTGCCGGCCTCGTCGAGCAGCGGCGAGGTGCGCACGATCCAATGGGCCGGTTGACCGTCCTTGGTTAAGCCGGCTTCCTCGCTGTAGTGGGTCTGCCCGTCGGCAAAGGTTTTTTCCACCGGGCAGTTCTCGCATTTTTCGCTGCGCCCCTTGTAGGCGAAGTAGCAGTGATCGCCGGGTTGGGGGGCGAAGGTGTCTTCGAATTCCTGATTGTATTCGATCAGGCGGTAGTCGCGGTCCTGCACGGTGATCGCGCAGGGCACCTGCTCGAAGAGTTGGCGGAAACGGTTGCGTTGGGCATTGAGCT